>NZ_JBHWEB010000028.1:0-49098 GCF_042734395.1 Amycolatopsis sp. NPDC059657
CACCGCCACACACACCCGAACAGCCTGACCCACACCCCTACGACCAGACCACAGTGGACACACCGGATGCGACGCCGGACACCCCACCACGCCCACCCCGCCACCAACAAGATCAACAACCACGCCAAGATCACCACAAAGATCAACGGTGGATCCAGGCTCACCGTTGCGAACGGGGCGTTGACCACCGCCAGGCCGCATGCGGGCCGAGGGGCTAGGTGGAGATGCTCGCCAGGAGCTGGCCGTTCTCGCCGCGGATCTCGAAGCGTTCGATCTCGCCGGGGCTCAGTGCGGTGCTCCCGGTGACCCGCAGCGGGTCGGGGGAGCCGTCGACGCCGTAACCCTTCACGGGCACGGTCCACGTCGTCACCACCCAAGCCGTGCCGCCGGCGCGTGGGATCGCCAGCAACTGGCAGCGCTTCGGTCCGACGATGCCGCGTAGCTCCAGGTCGACCGTGCTGCCCCACTCGCGGCCCTGCACGACGACCTCCGCGCCCACCGCGCTGCCCGCGTCGGACCAGCCGAACGAGCTCGAGCCACTACCGGGGGCTTGCGGCTTGGCCGAGCTGGGCGCCGCCGGCGCCGACTCGATGGGTGCGACGAGCGTGGTGCCGTCGACCGAGGAGGGCGTGAAGAAGGTCAGCGTGACCACAGGGCCCGCGATGATGAGCGCGACGGCGGCCGCGATCGCCAGCTGGCGGCCACGCCGTCTTTTGCGGCGGGTCGCCGCGGCCTCCTCGAGCAGTGCTCCGAGCACCCTCGGCGCCGGTTCCGGCACCGGCGGGCGTGGCCAGGTCGCCTTGACCCTGTCCAGCACGTCGGGCAGATGGTGCAGCTCAAGCAGGTCGAGCTGGCAGTTGGGGCAGTCCATGAGGTGCTCTTCGAACGCCGCGTTCTCCTTCTCGGAGAGCAGGCCGAGAACGTAAGCGGCGACGTCGGTATGGGTGGTCCCGCCCACCTC
This sequence comes from Amycolatopsis sp. NPDC059657, assembly GCF_042734395.1. Lineage (NCBI taxonomy): Bacteria > Bacillati > Actinomycetota > Actinomycetes > Pseudonocardiales > Pseudonocardiaceae > Amycolatopsis > Amycolatopsis sp. NPDC059657. The sequence goes on from NZ_JBHWEB010000028.1 coordinate 962, forward strand.
AGCTCACCCCCGTTCCTGCAAAGCGCGGCGCAGAGCGCGTACGGCGTGATAGATCCGAGACTTGACCGTACCCGGAGGGACACCAAGTGTCGCGGCCACTTCGTTCACGGTTCGGTCACGCAGATAGGTCTGCTGGAGTGCCTCCCGGTGTTCCGGGGACAGGTTGCGCAAGGCGTCATAGACCACTAACGCGGCGAGTGTCTTCTCCGACTCGTCCGGAACGCCGATGGTGTCCGCGTCGGCCTCCTCGACCTCTTGCGGGCGCGCGCGGCGGCTGCGCCAGCCGTCGATCACGATGCGCCTGGCGACGGTGAAAAGCCACGCGCGGAGCATCTCCGGCTGGCGGTCCAATTTGTCGGCGTTGCGCCAGGCCTTGATCAAAGTCTCCTGCACGACGTCTTCGGCCCACTGACGGTCATGTCCGGTTAAACCCAGAGTGAAGGCCATCAGTGGTCCGCCGAACTCGGCGTACAACGCTTTTGCCAGGTCATCATGGACACTCGAATCGGCGCCGTGATCGACAGTGTCGATGACGGGCTGCAGAGTTCGGCTGTGGCGTCCCACGGAACGACATCCTTACGGCGGCGGGGTTGCTCGTCTAGTGGCAAAACGGACTGAATGTTTTTTGAACCGTGTCGCGACCGTGACCGTATCCCCGTCCGAAGGCCCCCGACAAGCGTTGTTCCCCCGCAACGCCGAAAAAATCCACTATGGACGGTGAATGTCCAAAGTGGATCAAGTGCGCCCTTTTTCCGGCGCGGTCGTGCTTCCCCGGCCCCCGACAGGAGGAAGTCATGAAACTACGCACCACAGTGCGGCTCGCGGTCTGTTTCGCCGCGATGACAGCCGCCACGGCGTGCACTGCCACAGGATCTTCTGGATCTTCGAACACCGGCTACAACCAAGGAACAAACGCAGGTCACGGCGGTATGCAGATGCCGAAGGCCGACCCGAACGAGAAGCCGGCGATCCATGCGGTACGGGCATTCGATCTGGGCACGCTGGTCGTCGACACCCAGGGTCTCACGCTCTACCGCTCCGACAAGGACACCGCCAGCCCGCCGAAATCCAACTGCCAGGGCAATTGCGCCCAGGTGTGGATTCCGGCACGCGCGAACGGTGACCTCGATGTCACCGGCATGGACAAAGCGCTGATAGGACGGGTGACCAGGACTGACGGTAGTGACCAGTTGACGCTCGCGGGCTGGCCGCTTTACCGGTACATCAAGGACGAGATGCCGGGGGAGACCGGCGGCATGGGCGCCGACCAGGTCTGGTACCCGATCGCGCCGGACGGCAAGAAGATCGCGACGACAGTGGATGCGCGGCAGGCCAATGCACTCGGTTTCTGAACGTCTGCGCGCCGCGTCGGTGCTACTGGTCCTGCTGGTGTTCGGCCAGTTCGCGCTCGCCGCCGCGGCGGGTGCCCAGCCGCAAGCTCAGCCCATCACCTCATCCGACGAGACCCTGATCGTGAAGGTGCGTCTGGCCGGGCTGTGGGAAATGCCGGCAGGCGACTGGGCACGCACCCGCGGCGCGAGCCCGCGCGTCAAAGAGGTCGGCATGTCCATCATGGTCGACCACGGCAGGCTCGACGTGCAGGACCGCGCTCTCGCCGCTGAGCTGGGGATCGGCTTGCCTGACCGGCCCACCGCCGAGCAGCAGGGCTGGCTCGACGAGATGCAGAACGCGCGTACACCCGCCGAATTCGACCGTATCTTCGTGAATCGCCTGCGCGCGGCGCACGGCGTGATCTTCAGCGCCATCGCGCAGATCCGGGCAGGCACCCGGAACGACCGCATCCGCGCGTTCGCCACCACGGCGAACCAGGCGGTACTGCGCCACATCACGCTGCTGGAGAGCACCGGGCTGGCCGAGTTCGACGCGCTGCCCCAGCCGCAGCTGAATTCGGCGCCGGCGAGCGCGGCACTCGACCTCAAGGCCACCGACATCATCACCGTCGTCGTGCTGGCCTTGCTGCTGGGCGGCGCCACCGTGCTGCTGCTCTGGCTGATCCGCAACTCACGGACCCGCCTCAAACTTCGACCGGGAGAACTGAATGAGTGACGGCGTCCGGTCCATCGCGCAGATGTCCGCGCGACTGGCCTACGCGTTCATGTGCCTGACCTTGTGCTGGGGCGTGCTGACCGCCACCGGCTGGGTCCGCAATGTCACCGGCCGCAAGGCGCTGCGCGGCGGGCATCTCGCGCTCGCCGTGCTGACCTTGTCGTTCGGCGTGGTGCACGCGCTGAGCTTCCTGTTCCTGTCCACCGGCGCGTTCACGCTGCCGATGCTGACCTTGCCGCTGATGCCGGGCACCATGGCGCGCCACACGATCGGGATCATCGGGCTGGAACTGATGCTGGCGATCGCGATCACCGCGGGCCTGCACCGGTTCACCTCGTACCGTCGCTGGCTGTGGTTGCACCGAACGGCCTATCCGGCCGTGGCGTTGACCGCGTTGCATTCCCTGCTCGGCGCGATCGCGAACGGCAACATCGCGATCCTGTGGCTGGGCGGCATCACCCTGCTCGTGCCGACGGTGACGTTGGCAGTTCTGAGGTTCCTGCCGGTGCGCACCCTCGAGCGCATCGGCCTGGTGGAGGAGCAAGTCGCATGAAATTAACCTTGCGCGCCGGACCGCGGGTCAGCGTCGACAACGACCGCTGCGAGCTTTACGGCATTTGCCAGTACGAAGCACCCGACATCTTCCAGCTCGGCCGCGACGGCCGCCTGCGGTTCCGCCGCCAGCTCACCGAGGCCGACATCGAGCCGGTCATCGCCGCGGCTCGCTGCTGCCCGATGCAGGCCGTCAGAGTGAAAGGTCTGGCCGATGAGTGACGGCGACCGGATCGTCATCGTCGGCGCGGGCGTCGCGGGCCTGCGCGCCGCGGAGCGGCTACGGGAGCTCAACTTCGACGGCGAGATCGTCGTCGTCGGTGACGAGGCCCGCCGCCCGTATCACCGGCCGATGGTGTCGAAGCAGCTCATCATCGGCGCCGCCCGCCCGATCGACGTGTCCTTGCAGGCGTACCGTGACATCGATGTCCGCTGGCGCCTCGGCACCAGGGCGACGCACCTCGACTGCGCCGAGCGCACGGTCTACCTCCCCGGCGGCGAGTCGCTCTGGTACGACGGCCTGATCGTCGCGACCGGCTCGTATCCTCGTCACCTTCCGGGCGCGCCCCGGCACGACCCACGGGTACGCATCCTCCGCACGGTCGACGACGCCATGGCCGTCAAGCGCGCGCTCGGCGTCTCCACCAAGCCCGCGGTGGTGATCGGCAGCGGGCTCATCGGCTGCGAGTTCGCCGCGAGCATGCGCCAGATGGGCCGCGACGTGACGCTGGTCGGCCATTCCGACGCCCCGCTGCACCGGTTCGGGCCGATGATCTCCGAGTCGGTGACGAAACTGCAGCAGAACCATCGTGCGCGGCTGGCGATGAACAGCTCGGTCCGGCATTGGATCAGCACCAAGGACACGGTCGGCATGCATCTGACCAACAACAAGCTGATCGTGGCGAGCTGCGTCATCCTCGCCATCGGCAGTACCCCCGCGGTCGAATGGATGCGCGGCTCCGGCCTCGACCTGTCCGACGGCGTGCTCTGCGAGTCCAACCTGTTCGCCGAAGGCGCCCATGACGTCGTCGTGGCCGGCGACGTCGCCCGCTGGCCCAACCTCCGTTTCGACGAGGAACCCCGCCGCGTCGAGCACTGGATCAACGCGGTCGAGTCCGCCCGCGCGGCCGCCGAGAACCTGCTGGCGGGCCGTGCGGCCGCGAAGCCGTTCACCCCGCTGCCTCGCGCCTGGTCGACGTTGTACGACGTCCGCCTGCAGATGGTCGGCATGCCCTCGCTCGGCGAGGACACGGTCCGCCTCGCCGACGGCCTCACCGGCTTCGTCAGAGCGGGCAGGCTGGTCGGCCTCGCGGGCTGGGACATTCCCCGCACGATGCTCCACTGGACGGCGGAGCTCGAACGCCGTCTGCCCGCTCCCGCCTCGGTCGGCACGCCCGCCGAACCGGCCGCGGAGCCCGCACCCGTCTGGCAGCGGGTCGCGGAAACGCTCAGCGCCGTCTGAGTCAGGCGCCCCCAGGAACCGGCGCGCGATCGGCCCACTCGCGCGTTTCCGGCGTGAGGGTCGCATTCAGGAACTGTGGACTTCTTGGATGCGACCCTCACGACTTTCCCTTTCGGGCAGTGAACCCCGCCCCCGAATACGTCCGAAGTAATCGCTCACGGACGTGCCCTCCGGTCCACAGTGGCGGACAAACCGCCGGAGGGAGAAAACGGATGCGCCGCATCGGCATCATCGGGGCCGGACAGGCAGGATTGCTGCTGGCACTCGGCCTCCAGCAACAGGGCTACGAGACCACGGTCATCACCGACCGCGACGCCACGGCGATACTCGGCGGCCGCGTGCTCTCCAATCAATGCGTGTTCGAACCCGCACTGCGGCACGAACGCGCACTCGGCGTCAACTTCTGGGACGGCACCGCACCCGAGATCGCCGGCGTCTCGTTCACCTCGGGCCCGATCACCTGGAAGACCCCGCTCGACCGCCCTGCCCAATCCGTCGACCAGCGTCTGAAGATGTCCGACTGGCTCGCCGACTTCGCCGACCTTGGCGGTGCGGTCCGGCTCCACAAGGTCACCCCCGCCGACCTCGAGTCCTACGCCCGCGAGTTCGACCTCGTGCTCGTCGCGGCAGGCCGCGGTCCCCAGTTCGATGCACTTTTCGTACGGGACAACGAGTTCTCGCCGTATTCGGAACCCCAGCGGGCGATCTCGATGATGTACGTCGACGGCATCTCGGACCGTGTGTACCCCGGCGTCGACTTCAGCCTGGGGCCGGAGGGCGAGTACTTCGCGCTCCCGGTCCTCACCGCGACCGGCCCCGCCTACGGCATGTACTTCTCGGGAATCCCCGGCGGCCCCTTGGATTGCTGGGACGACGTGGCCGACATCGACCACCACTTCGAGGTCGCCGCCCGCCTGCTCGCCGAGTTCTTCCCGTGGGCCAAGGAACTACTGGACCACGCGACGCCGAACGGCCCGCTCGATCACCTCCACGGCCGCATCACCCCGATCGTGCGCGACCCCATCGGCCGCCTCCCGTCCGGCGCGCTGGTGCTCGCGATGGGCGACACCGCCATCACCAACGACCCGATAGCCGGCCAGGGCGCCAACCTGGCCGCGCACTGCGCCGCCGTCTATCAGGCCCGGATCATCGAACAGGGTGACGCGCCCTTCGACGAGGCCTTCATGCGCCGCAGCTTCGCCGACTTCTGGCCGCTCGCCCGGGTGACGACCCGGTTCAGCAACGACCTGCTCGCGCCGCCGCCTCCGCACGTACTGGCGACATTGGAGACCGCGCAGTCCGTTCCTGCGGTGGCTCACCGGTTCGCGCACCTCTTCGACGACCCGTCGGATTACGAGGGCTGGCTGACCGACGAGGCCGAGGCTTCGCGGTACCTGAGGTCGTTTGCCTGATCAGGGGTCGTGAGTGTTTAGGCCGGTTAGAACCGGCCGTACCACTCACGACCTAGCCGGTCGGGTCGCCGAGGAAGAGCTGACGCTCGGCCGGGGTGAGCTCCCGGGTGGTTCTGGCGTCGGCGAGTGAACGGACGAGGTCGAGTGAGTCGCAGGCCTCGCAATGCCAGACGCGGATGGTGCCGTCGCCGTTGGCGGTGACCAGCTGGCGGCTGTCGGGGGCGAAGGCGACAAGGTTGACCGGGGCGCCGAAGCCGCGGGCGGCGAAGGAGGAGTGGTTGCCCTCGTCGCCCCAGATGCGGATGGTGCCGTCGTCGCCGGTGCTGGCGAGCCAGTTCTCGTCGGCGCTGAAGGCGACGCTCCAGACCGGGCCGCCTTGATGGCCGCGCAGTACGAGTGGGACGCCTGAGCCGTCGGCCCGCCAGATGCGGACCGTTCCGTCGTTGCCGCCGCTGGCGAGCCACTTGCCGTCGGGGGAGAAGGCGACGCTCCAGACCATGCCGCGTTCATGGCCGCGCAGGACCACCGGCGCGGCCGAGCCGTCGACGTTCCAAATACGCACCGTGCCGTCGTAACCGGCGCTCGCGACGCGCTTGCTGTCGGGGCTGATGGCCACGCTGCGGATGCCACCGTCGTGGCCGCGTAAGAGAAGCGGGGTTCCGGAGCCGTCGGTGGACCAGACGCGGAGTATGCCGTCGTTGCCGCCGCTGGCCACCCAATTGCCGTCGGGGGAGAACGCGACGCTCCAGACGAGGCCGCGGTCGTCGGCGGTGCGGACGACCGGCGAGTCGGGCTTGTCCAGGTTCCAGATGCGCAGGGTGCCGTCTTCGCCCGCGCTGGCGACGAGCTTGCCGTCGGGGGAGAAGGCCGTGGCGAGCACGGCTTTGGTGTGTCCCTTGAGGTTGAGGGGATCGCGGCCGTCGGAGGGCCAGACCCGGACGATGGTGTCGTCACCGCCGCTGACGATGCGCTTGCCGTCGGGGCTGACCGCGACGCTCCAGACGGCGCCTTCGTGGCCTTGGAGGACCTGCGGCGCGCCGAGGCCGGTCGGGTCGGAGATCCTGACCGTGCCGTCGGTGCTGGCGCTGGCGAGTTCCTGGCCGTCGGGGCTGAACGCGATACCGGGGACCGAACCCTTGTGGCCGGGGAGCACCAACGGGTCGGTGCTGGCTGTGGTGTCCCAGATGCGCACCGAACCGTCGCTGCCCGCGCTGGCGACGCGCTGGCCGTCGGGGCTGAAGGCGACCGCGTCGACGGTGCCGTTGTTGCCGCGGAGCACCACCGGGTCCTTGCCGGGGTTCTGCCAGAGCCGGACCGTGCCGTCCGTGCTGCCACTGGCGATCTGCTTGCCGTCACGGCTGAAGGCGACGGCGCCGACCGTGTTGCCGTGGCCGCGCAGTATCACCGGTTCGGCTTCGGCGTCCGGGTCCCAGATGCGGACCATCGCGTCGCTGCCCGCCGTGGCGAGTGCCGTGCCGTCCGGGCTGAAGGCGACCGCGAGCGCGCGAGTGTGGCCGCGCAGCACCCGCGCTTCGCCGCCGGTGGCGAGGTTCCAGAGGCGGACCGTGCCGTCGTTGTGTGCGCTGGCGAGCCGTTTGCCGTCGGGGCTGAACTGGACCGCCCAGGTGGTGCCCGACGGCCCGCGCAGCACGCGGGGCTCGACGTCGGAGGTGACGTCCCAGATGAGGATGGCGCCGTCATTGGCGGCAGCGGCCACCGAGCGGCTGTCGGGGCTGAACACGGGAGTACGCAACGGGCCGTTGTGGCCGGCGAGCAGGCGTGGGGTGCTGCCGGGCATGCTGTGGCCGGTGCGTTCCCAGAGCCGGACGGTGCCGTCTTCGCCGCTGGTGGCTTCGAGACGGCCATCGGGGCTGTAGGCGATGCCGTAGGTCGGGCCGTGGCCGGTGGGAAGCACGGCACGGACCTTGGTGTCGACGATCGCCTGGCGCAACGCGGTCGCGGCTTCCTCGGTCGGTGCGGCGTCGACGGCCTTCTTGGCGAGCAGGAGGCCGAGTTCCGGGTCGATCTGGAGCTGGACGCGGGCGGCCGCGGCGAGCTGCCGGGAGTAGGCGGAGTCCTTGCCCGCCGTCGCACGGTCGGCGCGCATGAAGGCCATGCCCGCCAAGGTCGCCAGCATGATCACGACGGTGGCCGCCGCGCCGCAGGTGATGCCGGTGATGCGCAGGCGCCGCCGTCGCGCGGCGCGTTCGCGGTTGACGGTCGCGCGGCCCTCGGTGAGGAAGGCGAGTTCGAGGTCGTTGAGACGGTCGGCGGGGAAGTCGTGATACGAAGCCAGGCGGGTGCCACGGTAGAGGAAACCGTCCTCGCGGCCGTGCTTGTCCCACTCGGCGGCGGCTTCGGTGAGTTTGCGGTGCTGACGCAACAGCTCGCGGTCCTCGGCCAGCCAGCTTCGCAGTAACGGCCAGTTCCGGATGAGCGCCTCGTGCGCGATGGTGACGTTGTCCTCGTCGATCGAGATCAGCCTGGCCTGCGCGAGCTGCTCCAGCACGCGGGAGACCGCGACGCCGTTCGGGTTGTCGAGCAGCTCGCCGTGCCGGGCGCGGCGGCGGGTGTAGTCGGCGCCGTCGGTCAGCGACGTCAGCCGGAGCAGCAGTTCCTTGGCGAACTTCTGGCCCGTCGCGTCCAGCGAGCCGAACGCGCGATCGGCCGTGCGGGCCAGCGCGCCCTGCACGCCGCCGGTGTCGCGGTAGGCGGCGACGCTGAGGATCCGGCCGCGGCGGCGCGTCCAGGTCTCGCGCAACGCGTGTGACACCAGCGGCAACGCGCCCGGCTGGTCGGCCGCGTCCGCGAGCACCGCCTCGACGAGTGCCTGCTCGACCTTCAGGCCGGCGATCGAGGCAGGCTCGAGGATCACCGAGCGTAAGTCCTCCTCGTCCATCGGCCCGACGAGCAATTGACGGTCGCGTAACGCCGCCACCAGCGGCGGATGCTCGGCACAGTGCGCGTAAAAGTCGGCGCGGACGCCGAGTACCACGCGAATACGCCCGTCGATATTGTCGATCGAGTCAAGCAGATCAGTGATGAATTCGTCACGTTCGCGGCGATCCCGGCACAGCGTGAAGACTTCTTCGAACTGGTCGACTATGATGAGCAGCCCTGTTTGCGCGGATTTTCCTTCCAGTACATCCCTGATACGGGAACCGGCGACGGGTGCGCCATGCACCTCCGTCAACTTGGCGAAAAGTTCAGCCGCCGGATACTCACCGGGAGTGATCACCACGGGCAGCCATTCGCGCCCCTCGCCGCTCTTGTCATTCTGCAGCGCGGGAATGAGCCCGGCACGCAAAAGTGAGCTCTTGCCGATTCCGGACGGGCCGAATACGGCGAGAAATGGTGATTCAGTCAGCCTTTTGCACAGTTCGTCGATCAATTTGCCGCGGCCGAAGAACCGTTCGGCGTCCGCACTCTGGAACGTCGCGAGTCCCAGGTAGGGGGCGGTGTCCACCCGGTCTGTCTGTTCTGGACTGTCCTTGGCGCCGAGCTGGGCGTCGAGTGCGCGCCACCGTTCGGCCCACACCGAATCGTCGCCACCGCAAGCACGAACGTAGGCGAGCGTCACCGCGAGCGTCGGGAGCGCGTCGCCGCCCGCGGCCTCGGACAACACGGTGACCGAGTAGTGCGAGCGGCGCGAAAGCTCCCGGTAGCTCGGTCTACCGGCGATCTCCCGCAATTGCCTTAACTCGACCGCGAAAGCCTGCAGCGGGCCCGCGGTGGGATCGATAGCGCGTTCAGGCCGTCCCACGTCGTCCTTCCCCCAGTTGGTTACCAACCCCTGGAACCTGTGTTACACGACTGTTGCTCAAGGTATCGAGCCGATAGGGCGATTGCCGCCGAATGGACCAGGAATAGAGGGCCGTTCGGACGCGTTTTGTCCGGCTCATTGTTTGTCCGGGCACTCGTGAGCACCCCGGACAACTCCTCGGCTGCTAGACCGGGTAGCGGCGCACCGGGCTTTGGGGGCTCGGCGCCGGCGGGTTCGCCGGTGTCACTGCGCCACCGGGCCGCGGTGAGGTTCCCGCTTTCCGTATACGTCGTGTTCCGCAGGAGTGTCGTCCTGGGTGTGGAGCGCACAATTGTATGCGGCGAGTTTTCACGGCGGCCTTGGACAACAAAATGAGGCCTGAATGTTAAGAATCCATTTCACCGTGGAGGATTTGGCGCGATTACGCATGGTCGCGGGGCTGGGCCCGGTCGCGGAGAGTGTCTTCGCGCTCGACCAGTTCGGCAGGACCAGCAGCGTGCCGTTCCTCCGGTGGCGTCGCCAGGTGCGCGGCACACTCGGCACGGCGAAGGACACCCCGCCGCTGGACGAACTCCTGTCACTGCTTGAGCAGGACAGCGATGACCGGCTGGCCGCGAGCGTGTTCGAGTTCTGTTCCGCCGCGGTGATCCCGTACTGGGATCAGGTGCGTGCCCATCTCGAGTCGGTCCGTGACGCGCTGGGCCGGGTCGCGATCACCAACGGTGTCGAAGGCCTGCTGAGCGCGTTGCATCCCAAGCTGAACTGGGCCGCGCCGGTGCTGGAGATACCCAGCGAGACCGACCGCGACATCCATCTCGACGGACGTGGCCTGCTGCTGAGCCCGTCCGTGTTCCTGTTCGGCCGCACCTCCGTGGTGCTGGAATCCGAGCGGACGACCGGTATCCCGGCGCTGGTGTTCTCCGTCCCCGTCACCGGAGATCTCCTGCGCACTGAGGATCCCAACGATCACGCGCTCGAAGCCCTGGTCGGGCACACCAGGGCCGCCGCGCTGCAGGCGCTCACCGAGAGCTGCACGACCGGTGAGCTGTCCCAGCGCCTCGGCATCTCGCTGGCGGGCGCGAGCAAGCACGCGACCGTGCTGCGCAAGGCCGGGCTGGTGATGACCGCCCGCAGCCGCAACTCGGTGCTGCACTCGCTCACCGGGCTCGGCGTGGCGCTGCTGCAGAGCAGAGGGCCGCGCGTGCGCCAGCCCGAAGTCGTCTGAAATCCCCCTTCTCGAAAGACCCCGCTTTTTGAAAGGAATGCATCATGAGCACCAATCCGTTCGAAGACCCCGACGCCACCTACCTGGTGCTGGTCAACGACGAGGGTCAGCACTCGCTCTGGCCGTCGTTCGCGACGGTTCCGGCGGGCTGGACGGTCGCGCTGGCCGAGACGGACCGTCAGTCCGCGCTCGACCACATCACCGCGAACTGGACGGACCTGCGCCCGAAGAGCCTGATCGAGGCGATGGACGCATGAGCGCGCTTCCCCTGATCATCGAGGGTGACGGCGCGTCGATCCACGACCGGATCCAGCTCGACCGCCCCGACATCCGCAAGGCGCTCACCGAGCACGGCGCCGTGCTCTTCCGCGGCTTCGAGGTCGGCGGCGTCGACGGCCTCGACCAGGCCGTGCGCGAGCTCTCCGGCGCGCCGCTGACGTACTCCGAGCGCTCCACCCCGCGCAGCCGGATCAGCGGGAACGTCTACACCTCGACGGATTACCCGCCGCAGGAGGAGATCTTCGCCCACAACGAGAACTCCTACCAGGCCGTGTGGCCGCTGACGCTGTACTTCTACTGCATCGAGCCGCCGCTGACCCAGGGCGCGACCCCGCTCTCGTCGACCCGCGCGGTCTACGAGTCGATCGACCGGGACATCCGCGCCGAGTTCGAGCGGCGCAAGTGGATGACCGTGCGCAACTACAGCGACGAGCTCGGCCTGCCGTGGCGCGAGGCGTTCAACACCGAGGACCGCGCCGAGGTCGACGCCTACTGCGCGCACAACGGCATCGAGACCGAGTGGCTCGACGGGACCAGGCTGCGGACGCGCGCCGTGCGCGAGCCCGCGCACGACCATCCGGTGACCGGCGAGCGGGTCTGGTTCAACCACGCCACGTTCTTCCACGTCAGCACGCTGCCAGCGGAGATCCGCGAAGGACTGCTGGAGATGTGCGGCGAGGAGAACCTGCCCAACAACACCTACTACGGCGACGGCGCGCCGATCCCGGACGAGGTCGTCGAGCACCTGCGCTCGTGCTACCGCGCCGCGTCCACGCGGTTCGACTACCAGCGCGATGACCTGCTGGTCGTCGACAACATGCTCGCCACCCACGCCCGCGAGCCGTTCACCGGGCGGCGCCGGATCGCCGTCGCGATGGCCGAGCCCTCGAACGCCTGACCGGGCCTTTTCGCTGGAGCGTCAAAGGCATAGAGCCCCGCACACGCTTCGGCCAGGCTCCTAGGGGCGTGTTTCACAGGTCTTGTTCGCGATCTCCGCGCCCAGGCGGTCCCTGGCGGCACCGTGCGATCACCCGAGTACAACCCGGTACGAGGGTGATCACACGGCACCGCCAGGAACCACCTGGATCACGAAGCTCATCGAACAGACCTGTGAAACACGCCCCAGAGCGACGAAAGGAAAGCACGTGCAACGCCTGAACCTGCCAGCCGAGGACGTCGACGCGATCTGGACCGTCGTCGACGAGCTCGCGGCCCGTTACGACACCGTCGAGTCCGCCGAGTTCCAGGCGGAGGCCCGTGTCTTCGCCGACGAGCTGCCGCGCCGCGTGCGCCGCGCGCTCAACGACTTCCGGCTCACCGAACCGACCGGCGTCTTCGTGGTGTCCGGGCTGCCGGTCGACGACGCCGACCTCGGGCCGACCCCGAAGCACTGGAAGGACAAGCCGGCGCAGGTCCCGACCCTGCGCTACGACATCGCGTTCTTCCTGATCTCGCATCTGCTCGGCGAGCCGATCGGCTGGGCGACCCAGCAGGACGGCCGGATCATGCACGACATCTTCCCGATCAAGGAGCACTCCGGCGAGCAGATCGGCTGGGGGAGCGACGAACTGCTCACCTGGCACACCGAGGACGCGTTCCACCCGCTGCGCACCGACTACCTCGCGCTGATGTGCCTGCGCAACCCGGACGACGTCGAGACGACAGCCGCCGACATCGCGGACGTTCAGATCGACGACGACCTCAAGAAGGCGCTGTCCGAGGAGCGCTACTTCATCCTCCCCGACAACTCCCACCGCCCGGAGAACGCGGTCGAATCGTCCACAGAGGACGCTCAGATCGCCCAGCTCAAGCTGCGCAGCCGTCAGCGTGTCGAGAAGGCGCTGAGCGAGCCGGAGCCGGTGGCCGTCCTTTTCGGATCGCCGGACGACCCGTACCTCGTCTGCGACCCGTTCTACATGCAGGACGTGCAGGGCGAGGAAGAGGAGAAGGTGCTCGACAAGTTCTTCGCCGCTGTCGACGCCGCGATGGGCGGGGTCGTACTGAAGCCCGGCGAAATCCTCTTCATCGACAACTACCGCGTGGTGCACGGCCGCAAGCCGTTCCGCGCGCGGTTCGACGGCACCGACCGGTGGCTGCGACGGCTGAACATCGCGCGCGATGTGCGCAAGTCGCGGGAATTCCGGCTGAGCGCGGACAACCGCGTCATCTACTGAGCTAGGGGTCAGCGTGAATCTCAGGTTTCTGCTGGAGTCGTTCGACGAGCAGGTCCGCCGCGTCCCGGACGCGACGGCCGTCAAGTCCGCCACGGACTCGGTGACCTATGCCGAGCTGGACGCTCGCGCCACCCGGCTCGCGGGGCACCTCGCCGGGCGCGGGGTCGGGCCGGATGTGCTCGTCGGCATCTGCGCCGAGCGCGGGATCGACCTGGTGGTCGGCCTGCTCGGGATCGTGAAGGCGGGCGGCGCGTACTTGCCGCTCGACCCGGCGCACCCGGCGGACCGCCTGGGATTCATGCTGGCCGACGCCCGCGTCGCCACGGTGGTGACGCAACGGCACCTGGCCGACCGGCTGCCGGTCGTCGCGGATTCGCTGGTGTACCTGGAAGACGACCGGGATGAAGCCCGCTTTATCCCGGTCAAGCCCAGGCCGGAACACCTGGCGTACGTCATCTACACCTCCGGTTCGACCGGGCGCCCCAAGGGTGTTCAGATCGAACACCGCCAGCTCGCGAGCTACCTCGCCTGCTGCGAGCAGGACTACCCGGGCCTCGCGGGAACCGCGCTGCTGCACGGTTCGGTCGCGTTCGACCTGACCGTGACCACTGTCTGGGGGCCGCTGGTCGTCGGCGGCTGCATCGTGGTCGGCGACCTCGACGACACGAGCCCCGGTTGGCGGCCGACATTCGTCAAAGCGACTCCAAGTCACCTGCCGCTGTTGCTCGGCCTGCCTGATGAGTACTCGCCGAGCGCCGAGCTCGTCGTCGGCGGTGAGGCTTTGCCGGGTGACGTCGTGGCTCGATGGCGCGCGCGCCATCCGGGCGCGACCGTCATCAATGAATACGGGCCGACCGAGGCCACGGTCGGGTGTGTGGCGTTCCGTATCGAACCTGGTCAGGACCTCGTGGCCGGCGCGGTCGCGATCGGCGGCTCGATGCGGGATGCCCGTTCCTACGTGCTGGACGAGCGGCTCCAGCCGGTCCGCGGCGACGAGCCGGGGGAGTTGTACGTCGCAGGCGCCGGACTGGCCCGCGGCTATCACGACCGGCCCGCGCTGACGGCCGAGCGGTTCGTCGCGGACCCGTTCCGTGCGGGCGAGCGGATGTACCGCACCGGCGACGTCGTCCGCTGGGACAACACCGGGAACCTGCACTACCTGGGCCGATCCGACGACCAGGTCAAGATTCGCGGCTACCGCATCGAACCTGGCGAGATCGAAGCCGCGCTGGCGAAGCACCCGGCCGTCGACCACGTCGCCGTCGTCGCTCGCGGCGACGAGGACAAGCGGCTCGTCGCCTACATCGTGCCCGCAGCGGAGCTGCCGGACCTGCGTGAGTTCCTGGCGCCGACCCTGCCGGAGCACATGATCCCCAGCGCCTTCGTGACGCTGACCGAGTTGCCCCTCGCACCGAGCGGCAAGCTCGACCGCGACGCACTGCCCGACCCCGCGCAGCCGCAAGAAGCGCTGGTCAGCGCACCGCGGACCGCCACAGAGCAGGTTATCGCCGACATCTGGGCCGACGTGCTCGGCATCGAGGACATCGACGTCGAGAAGGACTTCTTCGAACTCGGCGGCAACTCGCTGCTCGCGTTCCGGGTGGTGCCGCGGATGCGTGCGGCCCTGGGTGTGAAGCTGCCGACCCGGGTGCTGTTCGACACCAGGACCGTCGCCGACCTCGCGGCGAAGGTCGACACCTCCGCCAGCGGTGAAGAGGCCGAGATCCCGGTCGTCGCCCGCACCGGGAAGCTGCCGCTTTCGGCTTCACAAAGGCGGTTCTGGTTCTTCCACGAGTTCGACCCGGCCGCCGTCGAGTACAACGTCCACTTCGGATTCCGGATCACCGGCGACCTCGACATCGACAGGCTCCGTATCGCCTGCCGCGAGCTGCTCGCGCGCCACGAGTCACTGCGGACCACGGTCACGCTCGTCGACGACGAGCCGGTCCAGGTGATCCACCCGGCCGGTGCGCCCGATCTGTCCATTAAGGACCTCGACGACCTCGAAGCGCAGGTGCGCGCCGAGGTGACCGTTCCCTTCGACATCCGTAACGGCCAGGTCGTGCGTTTCCTCGTGCTGCGCGGCGAAAACGAGCACCTCCTGCTGTTCGGCCTGCATCACATCGCGGTGGACGGCTGGTCCATCGGCCTGCTCGCCGAGGACCTCAGCGCGCTCTACAACCGGAAGAAGCTGCCCGCGCTGCCGATGCAGTACGCCGACTACGCCTCCTGGCAACGCGGCCGTCTCACCGAAACCGCTCTGGAACCGCATCTGCGCTACTGGCGCGAGAAGCTCGACGGCCTCGCCCCGCTGCAGCTCCCGACTGATCGTCCCCGCCCTGCCGTGATGACCTCGGTCGGCCGCGACCACCGCTTCAGTCTCTCCGTGGAGACCACCAAGCGGCTGAACGAGCTGAGCGCGAAGCACGGCGCCACGCTCTTCATGACCCTCGTCGCCGCCTGCCAGCTGCTGTTCGCCAGGCACTCCGGCCAGCGGGACGTCGCGCTCGGCTCGATCGTGTCCGGCCGGGTCCGGCCCGAGCTGGAACGGCTCGTCGGCTGCTTCATCAACACGATCGCCATCCGGTCCACTGTGGAGGGACGCGAGTCCTTCGCCGATCTGCTCGCCCAGGTCAAGGAGACTGTGCTCGAGGCGTTCACCCACCAGGACGTGCCGTTCGAACGGCTCGTCGACGAACTCTGCGAGGACCGCGACGCCAGCCGCACCCCGCTCGTGCAGGCCATGGTCGGCCTGCAGACCGGACTCGTGCGTTCGCTCGACTTCGACGGCGCCGTCAGCGAGCGCTTCGAACCGGCGCGCGTGTCCGCGGTCTGCGACCTCTCGATCGAGTTCACCGAGCACGACGGCGGAATCGACGCGATCGTCAGCTACAACACCGATCTCTTCGACACCGTGACCATCGAGCGGATGTGCGAGCGCCTCGAGGTGCTGCTGACCGGCCTGCTCGACGCCGAGGACCGGCCGATGGCCGAGCTGCCCATGGCGGCGGCCGGGGAACGCGCGCTCCTCGCGCGGTGGAACGACACCGCGACCGCCGACCCCGGCGGCACGGTCGTGAGCACGTTCGAGGCACGCGTCCGCAGCACACCCGGCGCGATCGCCGTGGTCTCGGAAGCGGAAACCCTCACCTTCACCGAACTCAACGTCCGCGCGAACCGTCTCGCGCACCTGCTCAGGTCCCGCGGCGTCGGTGCCGAATCACGTGTGCCGGTCCTGCTGAGCCGGTCGGCGAACAGCGTCGTGGCCATGCTCGGCATCATGAAAGCGGGCGGGGCCTACGTTCCGCTGCACGCGAGCTACCCGGCGGAACGGGCACGGTTCGTGCTCGACGAGGTGGGCGCGACCCTCCTCGTGACCGACCGGACCATGCTGGCCAAGGCGCGGTCGATCGGGTCGCCGCTGGTCGTCGTGGAGGACGAGCCCGCGCAGCCGGCCGAAAACCCCGGTCACGAGATCCACGCCGAACAGCTGGCGAACGTCATCTACACCTCGGGCTCGACGGGCACGCCCAAGGGCGTCGGCGTCACCCACCACAACCTGGTCGCGCTCACCACGGACCGGCGATGGCGCGGTGCCGCGCACGAGCGGGTACTGGCCCACATCCCGTACTCGTTCGACCCGTCCGCCATCGAGCTGTGGGTGCCGCTGCTGAACGGCGGCCGGACCGTGATCGCGCCGGAAGAAGAAGTCACGCCAGAGCTGCTGTCCGCCCAGATCACCACGCATGGCGTGACCTGTCTCGTGGTGCCGACAGCCGTGTTCAACCTCTTCGCGGACATCGACCCCGCTTGCTTCACCGGCCTCAAGGAGATCGTGACCGGCGGCGAAGCGGCTTCCGTGGCCGCGTTCGACCGCGTCCGGCAGCACTGCCCCGGCACGACGGTCACCAACTCCTACGGTCCGACGGAAGCGACCGTCGCCGTCACCTCCCATCCGGCGGCCGACGCGATCGGGACGCCGATGGACAACACGCAGGCTTTCGTGCTCGACGGCTACCTCGAACCGGTCCCGCCCGGTGTGCCGGGCGAGCTGTATCTCGCCGGAACCGGGATCGCGCGCGGATACTTCGGCAGGCCCGCGTTGACCGCCGAACGGTTCGTGGCCAACCCGTTCGGCGACGGCCGCCTCTACCGCACAGGCGATCTCGCCCGCTGGACGCCCGGCGGCGAGCTGGTGTATCTCGGCCGCGCCGACGACCAGGTCAAGATTCGCGGGTTCCGCATCGAACTCGGCGAGGTCGAGACCGCGCTGCGCACACACCCCGGGATCGCCGAAGCAGTGGTCGTGGTCCGGGGGGACGATGAGCGTAAACACCTTGTCGCGTATGTGATCCCCGCGGGGGAGTCCATTCCGGACCTGAAGGAGTATCTGAGCCGCTCGCTGCCCGAGTACATGATCCCGGCCGCTTTTGTCACGGTGACGGAATTCCCGTTGACCGCGAATGGCAAGGTCGACCAGCGCGCGCTGCCCGATCCGCGTCCGGAATCCGCCGACGGCTATCTCGCGCCAGTCGGTGCTGTGCAGGAACAGCTCTGCCGAATTTGGGCGGATGCGGTCGGGGTTGACCGCGTCGGTATCGAGGACAACTTCTTCGGGCTCGGCGGCGACTCGATCCTCGCCATCCAGGTCGTATCCAAGGCACAGCGCGCAGGCCTGCGGATGACGTCGAAAGACCTCTTCCGCTGGCAGACGATCGCGGGCCTCGCACCGCATGTCGTCGCCGAACAGGCCGTCGACCGGACCGGCCGCGTGTCGGGCGAGGTCCCGCTCACGCCGATCCAGCACTTCCTGTTCGACCGGTTCACCGTGCCCGAGGTCTTCGACCAGTACGTCGTCATCGACCTGCCGGAGGACCAGACCGCGCTGCGGAAGGCCATCGACGCGCTGATCGAGCACCACGACGCGCTCCGGATGCACTACACGCACGAGCAGGGCGTCTGGTCGCAGTACAACCACGAAACCGCGTCGGGCCGCTTCCTCGACGAGCCGCTCGTCAAGACCGAAGTCGTTGGCGAGAACCTGCGGCTGAGCATTCACCACCTCGTGGTCGACGGCGTCTCGTGGCGGGTGCTGCTCGAAGACCTGCGCACCGCGTACGACCAGGTCCGCGCGGGCAAGCCGGTCGACCTCGGCCCGAAGAGCACCTCGTTCCGCGAATGGGCGTTGAGGCTGACCGAGCACGTCAAGAACGGCGGCTTCGACGACGAACTCGCGCACTGGACCGCGATCGAAGACGGACCGGCGCTGCCACAGGACAAGGACGGCGCGAACACCGTCGCCAGCGCACGCACCACCACCGCCGGGCTGGACGCCGAAACCACCCGCTCGCTCCTGCGTGACGTGCCGGACGTCTACCGCACAGAGATCAACGACGTCCTCCTCGCCGCGCTCACGCGCGTGCTTGCGGAATGGACCGGCGGCGATCGCGTGCTGCTCGGGATGGAGGGTCACGGCCGCGAAGAACTCTTCGGCGACGTCGACCTCGGCCGGACGGTCGGCTGGTTCACCAGCTACTTCCCTGTCGCGCTCACCGACGAACGCGGCGGACACGGCGAACTCCTGAAGTCGGTCAAGGAACAGCTGCGTGCCATCCCGCGCAAGGGCATCGGCCACGGCGCGCTGCGCTACCTCGGCGCGCTCGCCGACGGCCCGCGCCCGCAGGTGAGCTTCAACTACCTCGGGCAGCTGGACACCGCGATCGAGCTGGCGCAGGACCCCGCCGAGGTCAGGGTGCACGCATTGGAGATCGTCGGCCTGGTCAAGGACGGACGGCTCGATTTCACCTGGAGCTACTCGGCGAACCTGCACGATGCCGCCACGGTCGAACGGCTGGCGACCGAGTTCGCCGCCCAGGTCGCGGCTCTGGTCGAGCACTGCCTGCGGCCGGGCGCGGGCGGGCGGACACCGTCCGACTTCCCGCTCGCCGGGCTCGATCAGTCCACAGTGGATCGCCTGGTCGGCGACGGCCGCGCGATCGAGGACATCTACCCGCTCACGCCGATGCAGAGCGGCATCCTCTACGACTCGATGATGGCGCCGGACTCGAACGCCTACGTCGCCCAGTTCGACGTCGTGGTCGCGGGCGTCACCGACCCGGTGGCGCTGGGCGCGGCCTGGCAGCGGGTCGTCGACCGGACCCCGGTGCTCCGCACGGAACTCGTCACCGAAGGCGTCGACGAGCCGTTGCAGCTGGTCCGCCGCGAGGTCCGCGTGCCGATCACGCACCACGAATCGGCCGAAGGTGTCCTGGAGCGCGAGTGGGCGCGGGGTCTGAAGGCGACCGATCGGCCGCTGATGCGCGTCGCGCTGATCCGGTTGTCGGACACCGAAGTCCGGATGATCTGGACCACGCATCACATCCTGCTCGACGGCTGGAGTGGGCACCGCCTGCTCGGCGACGTCTGCGCGGCCTACTCCGGGCTTCCGGCAGGACCGGCGCGGCGCCCGTTCCGCGACTACGTCGAATGGCTGGCCGCTCAGGACCAGACCGTCGCCGAAGCGCACTGGCGCTCCGCGCTCGCCGGGTTCTCGGCGCCGACGAAACTCCCGTTCGACCGGCTGCCCGCCGCGACCTACCGGCCGCGCTCGACCGGCGGGGTCACCGTCGAGGTGCCGGAAACCGTCACGCGGCGCCTGTCCGAGCTGGCGCGCACGCACAAGTTCACGATGAACACGCTGGTCCAGGGCGCCTGGGCGATGACACTTTCCCGGTACGCCGGTGAAACTGACGTCTGCTTCGGCGCGACCGTGTCCGGCAGGCCGACCGAGCTGACCGGCGCCGAGGACATCGTCGGCATCTTCATCAACACCCTGCCGGTACGTGCGGACGTCGATGCGGACCGGGAAGTCGTGCCGTGGCTGCTCGCGTTGCAGGACGCCCAGGCGCAGTCACGGGCCTTCGAGTCCGTCTCGCTCCCGCAGATCCAGGCCTGGAGCACTGGCGCGCAGCTGTTCGACAGCATCGTGGTGTTCGAGAACTATCCGATCGAGCGGGTGACCTCCGCGGCTCATGTGCGTGAGGTCAGCGCCAAGGAGATCAACGGCTATCCGCTCAACGTCGTCGCGTATCCCGGCGAACGACTGTCCTTTGTGTTCCGTTTCGATCCGGCGCTGTTCGACGCGGCGACCTTGGAGCGGCTCGGCGAGAACCTGGTCGCGCTGCTGACCGGCATCGCCGACGACGCCGACCGCAGGATCGGCGCGATCCCGATGCTGACGGACGCCGACCGGGCCGCTTTCGCGGAGTGGAACGACACCACGGCGGAGTACCCGGAGTGCTCGGTCCACGGGTTGTTCGAGCGGCATGCGCTCGCCGCGCCCGACGCGCTCGCCGTGGACGATCTCACCTACGCCGAGGTGAACGGGCGAGCCAACGCCGTCGCGCGCGACCTGATCGAACATGGTGTGACCGCCGAAGCACGGGTGGCCTTGCTGCTGGGCAGGTCGGCGGACGTCGTGATCGCCATGCTCGGCGTGCTCAAGGCAGGTGCCGTCTACGTGCCGCTGCACACCGGCTACCCGCCGGACCGGCTGCGCTGGATCGCCCAGGACGTCGACGCGGTCGCCATCCTCACCGACCGGGACCTGGCGCGCCAAGCGGAAGCGACCGGACTCCCGCAGATCATGGTCGGGCAGGACACGGCCGAAAACCTCGACCTCGCGGTCGATCCGGACCGCCTGGCGTACGTCATGTTCACATCCGGCTCGACCGGAACGCCCAAGGGCGTGGCGATCAGCCACCGCAACATCGTGACGCTCGGGGCCGACCGCCGCTGGCGGGAGCCGCAACGGGTGCTGTTCCACTCGTCGCACGCCTTCGACGCCGCCACCTACGAGATCTGGGTGCCGTTGCTGACCGGCGGCCAGGTGATCGTCGCTCCGCGCGAGCTGGACGCCGCGACGCTGCGGCGGCTGGTGGCCGAGCATGACGTCACCTCGACGTTCATCACGGCGGCCCTGTTCGCACACTTCGCCGAGGAGGCGCCCGACTGCTTCGCGGGGCTGCGCGAGGTGATCGCCGGTGGCGACGTGGTTTCGGTCGCCGCGGTCGATCGGGTCATCAAGCACTGTCCTGACACGACGGTCACGAACGGCTATGGTCCGACCGAGGCCACGACGTTCGCAGCGATGGGACGGCTGGGCGGCACGACCGCGCCCATCGGACGGCCAGTGGACAACATCAGGGCTCACGTCCTCGACGCCCGTCTCAATCCGGTGCCGCCTGGCGTGCCGGGGGAGTTGTACCTCGCTGGTGAAGGGCTCGCGCGTGGGTACCTCGGCAGGCTCGCGCTGACAGCCGAGCGGTTCGTCGCCGATCCGTTCGGGACCGGCGGCAGGCTCTACCGCACGGGTGACATCGTGCGCTGGACGGCCGACGGGCAGCTTGAGTTCATCGGCCGCGTGGACGGTCAGGTCAAGATCCGCGGGTTCCGCATCGAACTCGGCGAGATCGAAGCCGCGTTGCGCGAACAGCAAGGTGTCGTGGTCGCCCGCGAGGACAACGGCCGCAAGTACCTGGCCGCGTACATCGTCGGCGAGGCACCGGATCTGAGCGGTGTACTGCCCGAATACATGATCCCGTCCGTGTTCGTCCAGCTCGACCAGATTCCGTTGAACAGCAACGGAAAGGTCGACCGGAAGGCGCTGCCGGAGCCGAAGGTCCAGGCGACCGCGGAGTTCGTCGCGCCGCGTAACCCGACCGAGAAGGCCATCGGCCGCATCTGGGCCGAACTGCTCCAGCTCGACCGGATCGGCGTGCACGACAGCTTCTTCGCGCTCGGCGGCGACTCGATCACCGCGCTCCGGCTCGTCTCCCGGGTCCGGCGGGCGTTCGGCGTCGAGGTCTCGCCCCGGGAGCTGTTCGACGCGCCGACCATCGGCGAACTGGCCATGACCGTGCAAGACCGCATTCTCGCCACGATTGGGGACGCTCGATGAGCATCGACGACCGGATGGCCGCGATACCCGAGCATCTGCGGGAGCAGCTGCTCGCCCGGCTGGCCGGCGAGGCTCCGGAGGAGATCGACGACGAGATCACCCCGGTCGACGGCAACGGGCCGCTGCCGCTTTCCTCGGCGCAGCAACGACTCTGGTTCATGTACGAGCTGGATCCCGACAGCATCGAGTACTTGGTTCCGCGCGTGCTCCGGCTCACCGGCAACCTTGATGTCGAGGCGCTGAAGCTGGCGGTCAACCGGCTCGTGGCGCGGCACGCCTCGCTGCGCACCACGTTCGACGCGATCGACGGCCAAGGCGTCCAGTTCATCCACGAACCGTCCGAAGTGGACCTCCCGGTCACCGAAACGGCAGACCTCGCGGCCGAGTTGCTCGCCGAGGTGCAGACACCGTTCGATCTTCGGTCGGGCGTGTTCCGTGCGAAGCTGCTGCGGCTCGGTCCCGACGAGCATGTGCTTGTGCTGGCGATGCATCACATCGTCACCGACGGCTGGTCCATGGGCGTGCTCGTCGATGAGCTGAACACGCTTTACAGCGGCGGCCTGCTAGCGCCGATCCCGCTGCGATACGCCGATTTCGCTTCCTGGCAACGGGAGCAGGACGTCGATCTGACGTACTGGAAGGACCGGCTCGACGGGTTGTCCCCGCTGGAGTTGCCGACCGATCTGCCGCGCCCGGCAGTGCGGAACCCGATCGGCGCGGCACGCGTGTTCGAGGTGCCGGAACGGGTCGTCTCGCGACTCAAGGCGGCGGGCGGCCAGCGCGGCGCGACGTTGTTCATGACGCTGGTCGCCGCCGCGCAGGTGCTGCTGTCCCGCTACTCCGGGCAGGCCGATATCGCCGTCGGCACAGCCACCTCCGGCCGGACCAGGGTCGAGCTGGAGAACCTGGTCGGGTTCTTCGTCAACACGCTGGTCCTGCGGTCCACAGTGGACGAGCGCAGGACGTTCACCGAGCTGCTCGACTCGGTCAGGGAGACCGTGCTGGACGCGTCCGCCCACGAGGACGTCCCGTTCCAGCGGTTGGTCGAGGCGTTGCGTCCCGACCGCGATCCGAGCCGTCCGCCGCTGGTCGACGTGATCGTCAACCTGCAGAACACGCCCGCGGTGACCACGAGGCTCCCAGGTCTCCGGGTCGAGGAGATCGAGCCGCCGACGGTCGTTTCCGGCCTCGATCTCGGGTTCGACTTCACCGAGGTGGACGGCGGGCTCACCGCGTACCTGCGCTACAACACGAGCCTGTTCACGGACGCCACCGCCGAACGCGTCGTGACCCAGCTGCTCACCCTGCTGACCGCGATCGCCGCCAATCCGCAGGCCAAGCTCGCCGACCTGGACATGCTCACCGACCGCGAGACACTGACGCGCGTATGGCCGGGTGAGGGCATCGGCCCGGAGACCAAGACGGTGCCGGAACTGTTCGCCGAGCAGGTCGCGGCGAACCCGGGCGCGCAGGCCGTTGTGTTCCAAGACGAGTCGCTCACTTACGCCGAGCTGGACGAGCGCTCGGACCACCTCGCCGCGTACCTGCGCGAACAGGGTGCCGGGCCAGAACGGTTCGTCGGCATCGCGCTCCCGCGCTCACTAGACATGATCGTCGCCGTACTCGCGATCCAGAAGACGGGCGCCGCATACCTCCCGCTCGACCCGGACTACCCGGCCGACCGGCTCCGCATGATGATCGACGACGCCCAGCCCATCCTCGTCCTCGACGACCGGGATAAAGCGGGCTTTACGCCAGAGCGGGATAAAGCCCGCTTTATCCCGGTCGAGCTGAAGCCGGAGAACGCCGCGTACGTCATCTATACGTCGGGCTCGACGGGGCGTCCCAAGGCTGTGGTCGTCAGTCACACGGGCGTGCACGACATGGTGCTGACCCAGCGGGAGCGCATGGGCGCCGGGCCGGACGCGCGGGTACTGCAGTTCGCGTCGCTCAGTTTCGACGGCGCCTTCTGGGAAATCGCGATGGCGTTGCTCTCGGGTGGCACGCTCGTGCTCGCGACGGCCGAGCAGCGCCTGCCCGGTGACGCCATGGTCGAGCTGATCGCCGACCAGCGGATCACCCACCTGAACCTGCCGCCGACCGCGGTCGCCGCGCTGCCCCAGCACGCGATCCCGGCAGGCGCGAACCTCGTCGTCTGCGGTGAGGCGTGCCCGCCGGGGCTCGCCGAGGACTGGTCGGCAGGCAGGCGCATGTTCAACGGCTACGGCCCGACCGAGTCGACCGTCTGCGCCACGCTGAGCGATCCGCTCACCCCGGCCGACGCGCTGACCGGCGTCGTGTCGATCGGCCGCCCGATCCCAAGCGTGCGCACCTACGTGCTCGACGATCACCTCCGGCCCGCGCCGGTCGGCGTGCCCGGCGAGCTGTATCTCGCCGGAACCCGCCTGGCCAGGGGCTATCTGCATCAGCTCGGGCTGACCGCGACCCGGTTCGTGGCCGACCCCTTCGGGCCTCCCGGATCACGCATGTACCGCACCGGCGACCGGGCGCGCTGGCTCGCCGACGGCAGGCTGGAGTTCGCCGGCCGTGCCGATGACCAGGTCAAACTGCGTGGCTTCCGCATCGAACTCGGCGAGATCGAAGCCGTCCTGTCGCAGCACCCCGAGGTGAGCCAGGCCGCGATGGCGGTCAAGGATCGCCGCCTCGTCGGATACGTCGTCGGCTCGCCGGACCTGGCCGAGCTGCGCGGATACCTGCGCGACCGGCTGCCGGAGCACATGGTGCCCGCCGCGTTCGTGCTGCTCGACAAGCTGCCGCTGACGGTCAACGGCAAGATCGACCGCCGCGCGCTGCCGGAGCCGACCGGTGTGCGCGAGGTGGACGGGTACGTCGAACCGCGCACGCTCAACGAGAAGATCCTGACCGAGGTGTGGTCGGAGCTGCTCGGGGTGGACCGGGTCGGTGTGCACGACAACTTCTTCGACCTCGGCGGCGACTCGATCCTCGGTCTCCAGGTGGTGGCCCGCGCGCGGACGGCAGGGCTGAAGCTGACGCCCAAGCAGATGTTCCTGCGCCAGACCGTCGCCGAACTCGCGACCGAAGCCCTCGCCGAGGTCGCCACGGCCGTCGACCAGCGGCCGGTCACCGGCGACGTCCCGCTGACGGCCATCCAGCACTGGTTCTTCGACCACCTGGCCGACAGCGTCGACCGATTCCACCAGTCTGTCTACCTGGAACTGATCGACGACGTGGACGAAGCCGCGCTCGGCAAGGCGTTGAACGCCCTGTACGAGCACCACGACGCGCTTCGCCTGCGTGTCGAGGACGGCAAGCAGTACAACGCGGCACCCGAGCCGATCGAATTGCTGACCAACTTCGATGAGGACGCGATTCTCCAAGCGCAGCAAGGGTTCCAGCTGGACAGGGGGCCGCTGATCCGGGCGCTCTTGTTCGGCGGGAAGCGGCTGTACCTCGTGGTGCACCACCTGGTCGTCGACGGTGTGTCGTGGCGGATCCTGCTCGGTGACCTGGACCAGGCGTATCAGCAGGCGAGCCGCGGCCACCGTATCGACCTCGGCCCGAAGACGACCTCGTTCCGCGACTGGGCACACCGGATCACGACCCACGACTTCGAGGAGGAACGCGCCTACTGGACGTCGGTGCCGTCCACTGTGGACTTGCCGGTGGACGGCACCGGAGCCAACACCGTCGGCTCCATGCGGACCGTGACCACGCGGATGGACGCGGACGCGGTGCTGCGCAAGGTGCCCGAGGTCTACCGCACGCAGGTCAACGACGTGCTCCTCAGCGCGCTCGCGCGCGTGCTGACCGAGTGGGCAGGCGGGGAGACCGCGCTCGTCGAACTCGAGGGCCACGGCCGTGAGGAGCTGTTCGACGACGTCGACCTGTCCCGCACGGTCGGCTGGTTCACCACGATGTACCCGTGTGCGCTCACGCTGCCGCGCGGTGACTGGGGTGACGTCCTCAAGTCCGTCAAGGAACAGCTGCGCGCCGTGCCCCGGCACGGGATCGGCTACGGCTACCTCGGCATCGAGGGCCCGCGGCCGCAGGTCGCGTTCAACTACCTCGGGCGGATGGACAACTCGATCGACGGCGCGCTCTACACCGGCCGCTGCCCTGATCCCGGCGGCGCCGAGCGGGTGCCGCACCAGGCCAGGCAACACCTGATCGAGATCAACAGCGTCGTGCTCGACGGGCAGCTGGAGTTCCGCTGGGCTTACTCGGCCGAGGTACACCACGAGGACACGATCGCCGGTCTGGCCGAGCGGCTCATCGCGGCGCTCGAAGAGATCGTCGAGTACTGCGCGCGGCCCGAAGCAGGCGGCTGCACACCGTCGGACTTCCCGCTGGCCAAGCTCGACCAGGCTGGAGTCGACCGGCTCGGCAAGTCCATTGAGGACGTCTACCCGCTCACCCCGATGCAGAGTGGCATGCTGTTCCACTCGCTGGCCGAGTCGGGCACCGACGTCTACGCGGGACATTTCGGCGCCGTGCTGGACGGTGTCACGGACCCGGCACTGCTGGCCGAGGCCTGGCAGCGCGTACTCGACCGCACGCCGGCGCTGCGGACGGCCGTGGTCTGGGAAGACGTGCCGGAACCGCTGCAGGTCGTGCGTTCGGGTGTCCGGCTGCCGATCACGCACCTCGACTGGCGCGACCGGCCCGACCAGGCCGAGGCGCTGGCCGAATTGTGGGCGAACCGGACAGGGGAACGGCTCGATCTCGCCACCGCGCCACTGCTGCGGATGACGATGGTTCGTCTGACGAACGACCGCGTCCAGCTGTTCTGGACCGCGCATCACCTGCTCGCGGACGGCTGGAGCTTCGCACAGGTACTGACCGACGTGTTCACCGAGCACGCGATCCTCTCCGGCGACCGCACGTTGTCTCCGGTGATCAGGCGGCCCTATCGCGACTACGTGGCCTGGCTCGCCGAGCAGGATCAGGACGCCGCCGAGTCCTACTGGCGTGGCCTGATGTCCGGGTTCGCGGCACCCACCCCGCTGCCGTTCGACCGGTCCTCGGTCAAGGCCCACCGCAGCCGGTCGTCCCGCGATGTCCGCCTGACGATTTCGCCGGAGCAGTCGCAGCGGCTGTTCGAGCGGGCCCGCAAGGCCCGGCTCACGATGAACACACTGGTACAGGGCGCGTGGGCGATCCTGCTGTCGCGCTACACCGGCGAACGCGACGTCTGCTTCGGCTCGACCGTTTCCGGGCGGCCGGCCGACCTGCCCGGCTCGGAGTCGATCGTCGGCCTGTTCATCAACATGGTCCCGGTCCGCGTCGATGTCCCCACCGGCGACGCCGTGATCCCGTGGCTGCGAAGCCTGCAGGACACGCAGGTCGAGTCGCGGCAGTACGAATACCTTTCGCTGGCCCAGATCCAGGGCTTCAGCGATGTCCCGCGTGGGACGACGTTGTTCGACAGCATCGTCGTCTTCGAGAACTACCCGTATGACGACGACGCGGCCGCCCGCTATGGGCTGAGCGTGAGCGACTACTCCGGCGACGAGCACACGAACTACGCGCTCACGCTGTCCGCCTTCGCGGCGGAGGAGTTGCAGTTGCTGCTGGGCTACGACCCCGAGTTGTTCGACGAGTCCACTGTGGACCGGATGATGGGGCACCTGGAGACGCTGCTCGTCTCGATCGCGGACGACGTCTCACTCGGCGAGCTGGAGCTGCTGACCGCGCCCGAGCGTGATCGGCTGCTGCTCGAATGGAACGACACCGCCGCCGAATTCCCGTCTGCCCGGCTGATCCACGAGCTGTTCGCCGAGCAGGCCGCGGTGAACCCCGACGCGGTCGCGGTCAGCCGCGGTGAAAAAGCGCTGACGTTCGCCGAACTGGACGTTCGCGCGAACCGGCTCGCCCATCGCCTGGTCGAACTCGGTGCCGGGCCGGATGTGCTGATCGGCGTCTGCGTCGAACGCGGTGTCGAAGCGATCGTCGCGCTGCTGGCCGTGTTGAAGTCGGGCAGCGCGTTCGTTCCGCTCGACCCCGACTACCCGCCGAAGATGCTGACCACGATGCTCGAAGACGCGGCCGCGCCGGTCGTGATCACGCAGCAGCACCTGGCGGACCGGGTGTCCGGTGCGGTGCTCGTGGACGTCGACACCGAGTTCGACCACCCGGCCACCGCGCCGAAGACCGAGGTCACGACCTCAGATCTCGCGTACGTCGTCTACACATCGGGGTCGACCGGCAAGCCCAAGGGCGTGATGGTCGAACACCGCCACCTCTGCCACATGATGCGGGCGTGGGACGAGCGTTACGGCCTCACCCCGCTGAAGCCGCGTGCGCTGTCGGTGTCGAGCCTGTCGGTGGACCTGTTCTTCGGTGACTTCGTGCTGTCGGCGATGTTCGGCGGCGCGATGATCGTCTGCCCGACCGAGCTGGTCGCCGACCCGCCCGCACTGCTCGCCCTGATCCGCTCCAGCCGGGCCGACCTGATGGTCACCGTTCCCACGCTGGCCAAGGCGCTGGCGGCCGAGGGCGGTTTGGACACGCTCAAGGTCCTCATGGTCGGTTCCGAAGGCTGGCCCGCCGCCGACGCGCTGAAGATCCTCGACGCCGTCGGCCAGGACACCGTGCTGGTCAACGCCTATGGCGCCACCGAGACCACGGTGGACTCGACGGTGTTCCAGGTCGGCGCCGAACCACTCGGCGACGCGGCTTATGTGCCGGTCGGGAAACCGTTCCGCAACACCAGCATCTACGTGCTCGACGCGACCA
Source organism: Amycolatopsis sp. NPDC059657 (assembly GCF_042734395.1). Taxonomy (NCBI): domain Bacteria; kingdom Bacillati; phylum Actinomycetota; class Actinomycetes; order Pseudonocardiales; family Pseudonocardiaceae; genus Amycolatopsis; species Amycolatopsis sp. NPDC059657. The sequence continues at coordinate 29,572 of NZ_JBHWEB010000028.1, forward strand.
TGCGTCCGGTGCCGGTCGGGGTCGCGGGGGAGTGCTACATCGGCGGCGACGGCATCGCACGCGGCTACTGGAACCGGCCCGAGCTGAGCGCCGAGCGGTTCCTGGATAACCCGTTCGGGCCCGGCAGGCTCTACCGGACCGGTGACCTGGTGCGCTGGCGCGCCGACGGGAACCTCGAATGCCTTGGCCGTGCCGACGACCAGGTCAAGATCCGCGGCTTCCGCGTCGAGCTCGGTGACGTCGAGTCGGTGCTCGCCCGGCATCCTGGTGTCGCCGAAGTCGCCGTCGCCGCGCGCAAGGACGATGGGCCCGCACGACTCGTCGGCTACATCGTGCCGAGCGGTCAAGCGCCGGAGGTGCGGGACCTGCGTGCGTTCGCGGCAGATAACCTGCCGGTCCACGCCGTGCCGTCGGCCTTCGTGGTGCTGGACGCGTTGCCGCTGAGTCCGAGCGGGACGGTCAACCGGCGCGCGCTGCCCGTCCCGGACGGTGTGATCGAGACCGGTGAACCTTATGTCGCGCCGCGCAACGCGACCGAAACCGTGCTCGCCGAGATCTGGGCCGAGGTGCTCAAGGCCGAGCGGGTCGGCATGCACGACAACTTCTTCGACCTCGGCGGCGACTCGATCCTGAGCATCCAGGTGATCTCGCGTGTCCGGTCTCGCCTTGGCGCGGCGCCGTCACCCCGGCAGCTGTTCGACACGCCGACCGTCGCCGGTCTGGCCGAGGTCGTCGAACCGTCCACTGCGGACACCACGCTCGTGCGGGTCGACCGGGACGGGCCGTTGCCACTGTCGTTCGCGCAGCAGCGACTGTGGTTCCTCAGTGAGTTCGAGCCGGACAGCACCGAGTACAACACGACGTTCGCGCTCAAGCTCAAGGGCAAGCTCGACGTCAACGCGCTGCGCTCGGCGCTGGCCCAGCTCGTGGAGCGTCACGAACCCCTGCGGACCACCTTCGGCACGGTCGACGGGCTCGGTGTGCAGGTGATCCGGCCCGCCGCGGTGGACCTCGTGGTGAGCGACGGAGATCTGCAGGCTGAGGTCTCGCGGCCGTTCGACCTGCACGAGGGTGTCTTCCGTGCCACGTTGTTCGAGACCGGGGCGGACGAGCACGTGCTCGCGCTGGTCATGCACCACATCGCCACCGACGGCTGGTCGATGGGCATTCTCGCGAACGAGCTGAGCGCTTGCTACGCGGCCGCGCTGAACGGCACAAAAGCCGACCTGCCGCCGCTTCCGGTCCAGTACGCGGACTACGCGGTCTGGCAGCGTGAACACCTCGCGCTCGACGAGCACCTCGAGTATTGGCGTGGCCGTCTCGACGGCCTCGTCCCGCTCGAGCTGCCGATCGACCGGCCGCGTCCCGCCGTCCGCGAGGCGGCCGGTGAGATGCGGATGATCGAGTTCTCGCCGGAGCTGGCTGGGGCGCTGAAGGCGTTGGCGCGTAAGCAAGACGCGACGCTGTTCATGGTGCTGACCGCGGCCGTGCAGTTGCTGCTCGCCCGGTACTCGGGTCAGCAGGACATCACTGTCGGTACCGCGACCTCGGGTCGCAACCGCGCCGAGCTGGAAGGCTTGATCGGGTTCTTCGTCAACACGGTGATCCTGCGGTCCACAGTGGACGAGTCGGTGTCGTTCGGTGGGCTGCTCGGCCAGGTGCGTGACACCGCGCTGGAGGCGTTCACCCACGAAGAGGTCCCGTTCGAGCGGCTGGTCGAGGTGCTCAAGCCCGAACGCGACCCGAGCCGCAACGCATTGGTCGAGGTCATGGTCGGGCTGGAGACCAGCCAGTCCAGCGGTCTCGCCATGCCCGGTCTGGACGCTGAAGAGCTGCCGCTCGTCAGTGGCGACGTCAGTCATGACCTCACGTTCGACTTCTTCGAGCGCCAAGGTGAACTGCTGCTCGCGATCGGCTACAGCACCGCGTTGTTCGACGAGAGCACCATCTCGCGGATGACCGAGCACCTGAAGACACTGCTCACCGCGGTCGTGGCCTCGCCGGACACCAGGTTGCGGGAACTGTCCACAGTGGACCTGCCCCAGTGGCACGGCCCCGAGCACGAGGTCCCGCGGACCAGCTTGGCCGAGTTGTTCGAGCAGCAGGCCGAGGCGACCCCGGACGCGACCGCGGTCGTGTGCGACGGGAAATCGCTGACCTTCGCCGAGCTGAACGCCCGTGCCAACCAGGTCGCCCATCACCTGATCTCGCGTGATGTCGGCCCGGAGCAGGTGGTCGGCCTGACCTCGTCGAGGTCGCTGACCACGGTCATCGCGATGTTCGGCGTGCTCAAGGCCGGCGCCGCGTACCTGCCGCTGGACCCCGACCTGCCCGACGAGCGGCTCGACTACATGATCCGCGACGCGGCACCCGCGCTGGTGCTCGACGAGCGGTTGCCGACCGGTGGTCCGGTCACGAACCCGGGTGTCCGGCCCCATCCGGAGAACCCGGCCTACGTGATCTACACGTCCGGGTCGACCGGGAAGCCCAAGGGCGTCGTACTCCCGCATCGCGGCCTGACGAACCTGTTCTTCAACCACACCAGGGACTTCTTCCGGCCGGAGAGCGCGGGCGAACGGTTCCGCGTCGCGCTGACCGCGGCGTTCTCGTTCGACACCTCGCTCGAAGGCGTGCTGGCGATGGTCGACGGCCACGAGCTGCACGTCATCGACGACCTCACCAGGCGTGACCCCGAAGCGCTGGTCGCGTACGTCGAGGAGCACCGGATCGACCTGCTCGACCTCACCCCGTCCTATGCCGAGCAACTGGTCCCGGCCGGCCTGGTGAACTCGCCGAAGCACAACCCGAAGGTGGTCATGCTCGGCGGCGAGGCCGCGGGCGAGCAGCTCTGGCGCGACCTGCGCGCGTCCGGCAGCACCGGCTACAACTTCTACGGCCCGACCGAGTGCACTGTGGACACCCTGTACTGCCAGGTCGGGGCGAGCGAACGGCCGCTCATCGGCAAGCCGGTCTGGAACACCCAGGTCTACGTGCTCGACCGCTGGCTGCGTCCGGTGCCGGTCGGCGTGCCCGGTGACCTTTACTTCGCTGGCGTCCAGCTGGCGAGGGGGTACTTGAACCGGTCCGCACTGACGGCCGAACGGTTCGTCGCCGACCCCTTCGGGCCCGGCCGGATGTACCGGACCGGTGACCTCGCGCGGTGGGCGGCCGACGGCGCGATCGAGTATCTCGGCCGGGTCGACGACCAGGTCAAGGTGCGCGGCTACCGGATCGAACTGGGCGAGATCGAGGTCGTGCTCGCCGCGCATCCCGGTGTCGCGCAGGCGACAGCTGTCGTCCGCACCGGGCCGACCGGTGTGCCGCGCATCGTCGCGTACGTGACCGGTGATGCCCCGGCCGTGTCGGACCTGCGCGACTTCGCGCGGCAGTCACTGCCGAACTACATGGTGCCCTCGGCTTTCGTGGTGCTGGACGAGTTCCCGGTGACGTCAAGCGGCAAGGTCGACCGGAACGCGCTCCCGGCACCGGAAGCCGACGCCGAACCGGACGACGGTTACATCGCGCCGCGGTCGGACACCGAGGCGACGCTCGCGGGCGTCTGGGCGGACGTGCTCGGGCTGGAGCGGGTCGGGGTCGAGGACAACTTCTTCGACCTCGGCGGAGACTCGATCCTGAGCATCCAGGTGGTCTCCAAGATCCGGCAGGCCGGACTGGCGATGACCTCGAAAGACCTGTTCCTCAACCAGACGATCGCGCAGCTCGCCACGGTCGTCGTGCCCACCGTCGACACGGCCTCGGAGCAGGGCCCGATCGAAGGACCGGTGCCGCTGATCCCGATCCAGCGCGACTTCCTCGACAACGACCCGGTCGCGCCGCATCACCTGACCCAGTCGATGCTCATCGACGTCACCGCCTCCTCCGGCGATGTGCAGGCCGCGCTTTCGGCGCTCGTCGAGCATCACGACGCGCTGCGGATGCGGTTCGTCCGTGACGGCGAGGGCTGGCGTCAGCACTATGGACCGGTCGAGCCGATCGCTTTGGCGCAACACGACCTGGCCGAGTCGGACGACCAGTACGTCGCGATGAACGAGCTGGCTGTCGAGGCAGACTCCACTTTGGACTTGGAGCACGGGCCGTTGCTGCGTGCGCTGCTGTTCGACCTCGGCACGCGCAAGCAGCTGTTCCTGACCGCGCACCACCTGGTGGTCGACGGCGTCTCGTGGCGCATCCTGCTCGAAGACCTGGAGCTGCTGCTCAAGGGCGAGAAGCTGGCGCCGAAGACCTCGTCGTTCAAGGCATGGGCCGAGCGGCTCGCCCAGCACGTGGCCGACGGCGGTTTCGACGACGAGGTCTCGCACTGGACCTCGCTGCCCGAAACGGGACTGCTGCCGGTCGACGGCACCGGCCCGAACGTCGTGGCGTCCACGCGAACGGTCAAGGTCACGCTGTCCGAAGGGGACACCGAAGTCCTGCTGCACCAGGCCGCCGGGAAGTTCCGGACGCGGGTCAACGACGTCCTGCTCGCCGGGCTCGCGTCGGCGCTGGGCAAGTGGACTGGCCACGAGCAGGTCTCGATCGACCTCGAAGGCCATGGGCGCGAGGAGATCTTCGACGACATCGACCTGTCGCGCACCGCGGGCTGGTTCACGACGCTCTACCCTGTCGTGCTTCCTGCCGCGGCCAAGGACTGGCCGTCGCTGGTCAAGGCCGTGCGCCGGCAGGTGCGCGCGGTGCCCGGCAACGGGCTCGGCTATGGCGCGCTGCGCTACCTCGGGTCGCTGCCCGAGCGGCGCTCGGAGGTGGTGTTCAACTACCACGGGCAGGTCGGCGAGGCCGCCGAAACGGGACCGCTCGGCCGTGAGCAGAGTCCGGACGAACGCGTCGCGCACCTGCTCGAGGTCGTCGGTGCCGCGGTCGGCGGGAGGCTGGAATTCACCTGGTACTACTCGGAAAACGTGCACGCCGCCGAGACGGTCGAGCGGGTCGCCGCCGACTTCCGGGACGCGCTGCGGGCCATGGCCGACTACGTGACGGGACGCTGATGGACGCCGAGACCTTCACCGCACTGCTCGCCAAACACGGCGTGCCGGGCGCGCAACTCGTGGTCCGGCGCGGCGGCGAGACCCTCTCGCTGGCCGCGGGGGAGGAGCGGCTCGGTTCGGGCCGCGCGGTCACCGCCGAGTCGCGGTTCCCCCTCGGGTCCCTGACCAAGCCGTTCACGGCCGCGCTGGCGATGACGCTGGTCGCCGACGAGGATCTCGACCTCGACGAACCACTGGCCAGGCTTCCGGTGACGCTGCGGCAGCTGCTCAGCCACACCAGCGGCCTGGAGTCCAATGTGGACGAGGACGGCTCACGGTCTCGCTGGGCGGCGAAGTACAGGCGCCAGCCGGATTTCACGCCGGGCACGGTGTTCTCCTACTCGAATGTCGGCTACGTCCTCGCCGGGCATCTCGCGGAAGAGGTCATCGGGATGGACTGGGCCGAGGCGCTCGAAGCGATCCTCGAAGTCGCGGTCGAGGATCCCACGGTCAGCGGGCACAGCGGGCGGATCCCGGTTGAGCAGATCATGTCGTCGCTGGAGGCGCCGAACGGCGGCCTCTCGCTCAGTGCGGCGAATCTAGTGAAGTTCCTAGAAAACGACATCAATGCCGAGATGTGCGACGAACAGCTCGACGCTGTCGAAATCGGGCCGTTCGGCATGGCCGACGGCTGGGGCCTCGGCTGGGCTCGTCTCGGCTCATTCTGGGGACACGACGGAACCGGCGACGGCACGTCCGCGCATTTGCGGTTTTCCGACGACGTCGCGATCGCATTGACCGCCAATGCCGGTACCGCACCGGCATTGTGGGTCGACATCCTCGCCGAACTCGATTTCGCGCCACCGACATCCGAACGCGTCCCGGTTCCGGCACCACTCGACCGCGCGGGCGTCTACGTTAATGGCGATGCCGAATTCGTCATCGACGTTTCGGATGGGCAGTTGTTCATGGGCGGCGTGCCGCTCACGTGCTTCGAGGATCTGACCTTCCAGATACGCGACAACTCCGGCACCGCTTACGGCGGCCGCTTCCTGTCCGGCGAACTGTTGCAGGTCACCGGGCGCTTGGCGCGGAGGCGGGTGTGATCCCCCTTTCGCGCAACCGCGGCTACAACATCCTCTGGAGCAGCCAGCTGTTTTCGGAGCTGGCCACCGAGATCACCCAGGTCGCGTTCCCGTTGCTGATCATCGCGATGGCCGGGTCGCCGTTGCAGCTCGGGCTCGTGTCTTCGGTGCTCATGGCCGCGCACATGGCGGCGATCGTGCCTGCCGGGGTGATCGCCGACCGGTGGGACCGCAAGAAGGTCATGGTGGTGTGCCAGGGAATCCGGGCCGCCGTGATGACCGCGCTGACCATCGCCGTGCTGATGGACGCGGCGTCGTTCCAGCTGGTGCTGGCGGTCGCGGTGCTCGAAGGGTTCCTCGGCTCGGTGTTCGATCCGGCGGAGCACGCCGCGCTGCCGCAGGTGGTGCCGCCCGAGCAGCTGGAGCAGGCGGTCGCGCGCAATACCGCGCGGCCGTTCATCGCGACACTGCTCGGCCCGGCAGCGGCCGGGCTGCTGTTCACCGTCCACCACGTCAACCCGTTCGCCGCCGACGCGGTGATGCTCGGCGGGTCGTTCGTCGCGCTGTGTTTCCTGCGCCTGCCGCATCGGCCTGCCGTGCCTGCCGAGGACCGAAGCGTCGGCGGTGACATCGCCGAGGGGTTCCGGTGGGTGCTCGGGCAGCGGCTGATCCGTACGACATTGGTGTGGATGATCTTCGTCAATCTCGTTTTCAGCGCGTTGATCATTATCATCTTGGCAGTGTCCGGTGAGGAGAAAGTGGGGCCAGGCGAGATCGGCCTGACCATGGCGTGCCTGGGCGCGGGCGGACTTCTCGGCGGGATATTCGCGGACCGGCTGCGCGGCCTGCTGACCGCGCCGGTGATCCTGATCGGGTTCGGCTGGGTCGCCACGACGCTGATCGTCGCGATGGCGTTCGTGCCACCGGGGATCATGCTCGGGGTGCTGCTGGGCGCGGCGATGTTCCTGGTGCCCGTCGCCAACACGACCGTGATGACCTACCAGCTGGTCACGACCCCTGACGCGCTGCGCGGGCGGTTGAGCAGCATCGCCGGTTTCTGTTCCGGTGGCGCCGGTGCGCTCGGCCCGTTGCTCGGCGGGTTCCTCGCTTCGGCCGGCACGACCACCGGGGTGCTCGTGTGCGCCGGCGCGCTGGGGCTGGTCGCGCTCGGCACCACGGTGAGCCCGGTGTTCCGCCGGTTCCCGGAGGCAGTGCTCGCGTGACCGTGTTGCGCTGTCTCGGTTCCACCAGGCCATGGCGGTCGTTGTGGTACCTCGGCGCGGGCGCGGTCGGCGCGCTGCCGATGCTCGCGCTGGTCAAATGGGTGCTCAAGACGAACACGCCGATCGGCTATCTCACCGGGCTGGTGCTGATCGTGATGGTGAACGTCCTGCTCGCGGCACCGCTGGCGGCCATCGAGCGGCGGCGGCTGAAGGTCATCGACCGGCGCTCGCCGTCGCGGGCGCCACTCGGCAAGAACCGGCTGTGGCGTGAACTCGGGTACGCGGTCGCGTTCACGGTCGTTATCGCGGTGCTCGACTTCTTGGTCGTCATCGTCGCGCTGAGCGTGCTGATCGTGCCGCTGTCACCCTTGCTCGAGTTCGTGCTCGACCTCGGTTCGATCGTCAACCTCGACGACGGCCCGGTGCCCAGTCCGATCGTCGTGCTGGTCGGGATCGCGCTGCTGCCGGTCGCCGCCTACCTGATCAGCCTGGTCGCCCGCACGCAGGCGGCGTTCGCCCGGCGGCTGCTGACCCGGCCGGACGCCGCGCTCGCCGACCGCGTCGCGGAGCTGACCCGGTCCCGCACCCGCCTGGTCGACGCCTTCGAAGCCGAACGCAAGCGCATCGAGCGCGACCTGCACGACGGCGCGCAGCAACGTCTCGTCGCGCTCACCATGACACTCGGCATCGCGGAACTCGACCTCGCGGGCCTGGGCGGCGAAGGCCCCCGGCTGGTCTCGAAAGCCCGAGCCGAAGCCGAATGCGTGCTCGCCGAGTTGCGCGAGCTCATCCGCGGCATCCATCCCCAAGTCCTGACCGACCGAGGCGTCGAAGCGGCCGTCGCCGAGATAGCCGACCGCTGCCCGATACCCGTCGAAGTCCACCTCGACCTCCCGCGTGCCCCGTCCGCGGTCGAGGCGGTGGCGTACTTCGCCGTCAGCGAGGCGTTGGCCAACGTCGTCAAGCACAGCCGAGCCGCTCGCGCGGACGTCACCGGGCGCTTCGCCGACGGCGTGGCGGTGGTGACGATCGCGGACGACGGCGACGGCGGCGCGGACCCCGTCAACGGCACCGGCCTGCAGGGCCTCGCCGACCGGGTGGCGGTCGTCGGCGGAAGGCTGACCCTGTCCAGCCCGCCGGGCGGACCGACCGAACTGCGAGTGGAGTTGCCATGGGCCTGCGCATAGCCATCGCCGAGGACGCCGTCCTCCTGCGCGAAGGCCTCGTGGCCTTACTCGAACGCTTCGGCCACCAGGTAGTCGCGGCCGTCGGCGATGCCGAGGAACTGACCGAAGTGGTCGACGAGATCAAGCCCGACATCATGGTCACGGACGTCCGCATGCCCCCGGACTTCACCGACGAAGGCCTCCGCGCGGCCGTGAACCTGCGCGCCCGCCACCCCGACCTCGCGGTGCTCGTGCTGACCCAATACGTCGCGACGACCTACGCCTTCGAACTGCTCGAAGCGGACGGGCGTGGTCGCGCGGGCGGCCTGGGGTACCTGCTCAAGGACCGCGTGGGCGCGGTGCGGGAGTTCGTCGACGCCGTCGAGCGCATCGCGGCGGGCGGGACGATCATCGACCCCGAAGTCGTCCGGCAGTTGCTGCGGCGCGAGCAAAAGGACCAGCCACTCGCCCGCCTCACCGCCCGTGAGCGGGAGGTGCTCGCGTTGATGGCCGAGGGCCGCGCGAACGCGGCGATCGCCGAATGCCTCTGCGTAAGCCAAGCAGCGGTCGCGAAGTACATCAACGCGATCTTCACCAAGCTCGACCTCTCCCGCGCCGAAGGCCACCACCGCGTCCTAGCCGTGCTGACCTACCTACGCGGCTAAGGGCTCGTGAGTGTTTAGGCCGGTTAGAACCGGCCGTACCACTCACGACCCCAGGTACCCCAACGCCAACCTCGCGTACACGGCGGGCGGTCTCGCGTGCAGGAGCGGCAAGTTCGCGTACGGGAAGAGCAATCTCGCGTTCGTAGAGAGCAAACCGGCGGAGGCGAGCCCTTGCTCCCCGCGTACACGAGATCGCTCCTCCTGCACGGCGGATTGCCCTTCGTGCACGCGAGATTGCTCTTCCCGTACGCGAGATTGCCGGTCCTGCACGGGTGTTGGCCGTCTGTGCACGACCCCTGGTCAGAAGGTGCCGACCCAGCGGAGCTTGGGCCAGAGGGTGGGCCAAGGTTCGAGTGGCGTCCGGCAGACGAGCACGGGCTTGCCCTCGTCGAGATGCGGCAGGTCGAACTTGAGCGAGGCCGCGACCGCGCACTGGGCGAAGTGCGGCGCCAATGTCGCCGCGTCGGTGCCGACGGCGATCACCACGGTCTTGTCGTCGCCGGGGAACCCGAAGTCGTAGTACGAGTTGTGCGGGCTGTACGCGGCGGGTAATCCCGACGCCGGGCCGAAGCGGTCCAAAGCGCCCGCCTCCGCGTAGTTCCAGCCCAGCAAGGCCGTGTGCGCGCGATCCGGCTCCGGCAGCGAGAGGTAGACGTCCGCGACCTGGTCGGTCAGCCGGTCCCAGCCGGCCTGCCCGAGCTGGGCGTCGCCGACTCCGCTCAGCGGTGAATCGGCGCCATAAGCGTCGATCGGCAGAACGGGCACCGACATGACCGCGGCGAGAATGGCGTTGGCCACGATGGCAACGGTCATCAGCACGCGCCAGGGCAGTGACTTCAGCCAGGCCACCGCGGGCACGCAGCCGACGGCGAGCGAAACGGTCAGCAGGCCCTCGGTGTACCGCGCGAAACCGCCGATCGCCACGAGCAGCACCACGAGCACGACATAAGCGACGCCGAGCGACCGATACGCCGGGCGCCGGAAGAGCCAGACCAGGCCGGTCACCCACAGGGGCGTCAGGAACAGCCCGATCATGATCAACTGCCCGATCACGAAACCGATCGCGGTGTCCACCCCGAACGACCCGGAAAGCTCCGAGGCCATCGAAAACTGCGGCCAGCCGTTCACGCCCTGCCAGATCAACACCGGCGCCGCGATGACCAGCCCGGCCGCGAGCCCGCCGAGCAGATACCGGCTGCGCAGCACCTGCCGCGGCCCGGCGATCAGCAGCCCGGCGAAGAGCCCGATCACCAGGAGTACCACCAGATACTTCGCGAGCATGCCGACGCCGACGACCGCGCCGATCGCCAGCCACAGCCGGGCGTCGCGGGTGCGCAGCAGCCGGATGACCAGCCAGCAGACCGTCACCCAGACGACGTGGTCGACCGCGGTCGGGTGCAGCACGTGCCCGGCTGCCATGGTCGCCAGTGAGGCCGACGCCGCGACCGAGGCGAGTACCTGCGCGCGGCCTCCACCACCGAGTTCGCGGGCGATCAAGGCGGCGACGCACACCGAAAGGCCGGTCAGCAGCGCGGGGATCACGCGGATGGCGAACAGCGTGTCGCCGAACAGGAACGTCTGCACCCGCGAGAGCAGTGCGACCAGAGGTGGCTGGTCGATGTAGCCCCAAGCGAGGTTGCGGCCCGCCACCCGGAAGTACAGCTCGTCCATGTAATAGCCGTAACGACCGGCCAGCACGAGTAAACCGGCGGTCAGCGCGACGCTCACGCCGAGTACCGCCCGCCAGTGGAATCTCGGGATACCGGTGAGGGCCTGGGCGGATGTATCGGGAATCGCTGTGGTGGCCGGCACGGGCATGCACCTCCGGAACGGAATTGTCTGTCCGGCAGGATCCCTTAATGTCACCGAATTGCGCAATGGTCTTGATTTCTAGGGAAAACGTGCAGGTCAGCCTCGACGTGGCGGTGTGCGCAGTGAGATTTGATTGCTGTTGATTATTTTCCTGCTAGCCTCGGAATCGTCCCGGTGATCTCGCCGGTGAGTCTCCGGTCGAATTCCCTCTTGAAATGGCCGGTGGGCTCCAAGCACGACAAAACCTAAACCTTCAACGTAAAGGTGCTTGTGATCCGAATGCAGGACAGTAAAATCGCGACCAGCCCCGGCAACCTGACCCAGTTCGAATACCTGGCGCTGAACAGCCCGTTGAACCTCTCGGACGGCCACGCCCGCCAGGCCCTCACCCCGGCACAGGCCGGGATCATCGACGAACTGCCGAGCCTGTGGGCGGACGCGGTCAAGCGTCCGGTCGAAGAGGTGGAACGCTCCGCACAGCGTGCCTACTTCGAACTGCTGGGCCAGCACAGTCATCCCGGCGCCGACGGCCGGGTGCTCGCCTGCTACTCGTCTTCGGTGGCGATGGAGATCTTCGCACGCGCGCTGGCCACCACGACCGACGCGATCGGGCTGGTGCACCCGACCTTCGACAACATCCCGGACATCCTGCGCGGCGTCGGCATGCGGCTGGTTCCGGTCGAGGAGCACTGGCTGCACGACGACGACCTGCCTGCCGACCTGCTCCGCTCGCTCGGCTGCCTGTTCGTCACCACGCCGAACAACCCCACCGGCAAGGTCGTGACCGAGGAACGCCTGCGCCGCCTCGCCGCGCAGTGCGCCGAACACGGTGTCGTGCTCACTTTGGACACTTCGTTCCGCGGTTTCGACACCCGCGCGCATTACGACCACTACGCGGTACTCGAGCAGTCCGGCTGCCGCTGGGTTGTCATCGAGGACACCGGCAAGCTGTGGCCGACGCTGGAGCTCAAGATCGGCTGGCTCGCCTCGTCGGCGAATGTCGGCCTGCCGCTGGCGAAGGTCTACTCGGACATCCTGCTCGGCGTCTCGCCGCTGGTGCTGTCGATGGTGAAGCGCTTCTCGGAGGACGCCGCAGGCGGCGGGCTCGCCGAGTTGCACCAGTTCATCGCGGCCAACCGCGCGACACTCCGCAATGGACTCGCGGGCATCCCGGACATCAGCTTCCCCGACCCGGACAGCCGCGCCAGTGTCGAGCGGCTCGACGTCGGCTCGCGTACCGGGCTGGAGGTCTGGACCGCGTTGCGTGAGCACAACGTCTTCGCGCTGCCGTGCCACCAGTTCCACTGGGCGCGCCCGCAGGAAGGCGAGCACTCGCTGCGCATCGCGCTGTCCCGCTCGGCGGAAGCGGTCACCAAGGCCACCAACGCGCTGCGGGCCGTGCTGGGCTGATGGACTCCGCCGGGCCACTGTCCCATCGGCGGCGGTGGAGCCAGGGAGTCGTCCAGCAGGTGGGCCCGGCCGGGGTGATCGACCTCGGGCCGGGCTACCTCGACCCCGGGCTGCTGCCTGTCGATCTCTTGTCGAAGGCTTACCGCGACGCGCTCGCGGAGTTCGGTTCCGCGGCGCTGGCGTACGGTGATGATCAAGGCGCGCTGCCGTTCCGGGCGGCGGCCGCGCGCCGGGCCGGCTGCACGGATGGGCACGTGCTCGTCACGGCGGGTACTTCCCATGCGCTGTATCTCATCGCGACGATGTTCGCGTCCACAGAGGACGTTGTATTGGTCGAGCGCTACGCCTACGACCTCGGCCGCAAGATCCTCACCGACCGTGGGCTGCGCACCCGCGCGGTCGGCATGGACGGCGACGGCATGGACCCGCAGGCGCTGCACGACGCGATCATCGCCGAACGGGGGAGGGTCGCGTTCGTCTACCTGAACCCGACTTTTCACAACCCGACCGGCATCGTCGTGCCCGAAGCACGCAGGCGTGCGCTGCTCGAAGTCGCGGCCAGGCACGGCGTGCTCGTCGTCGAGGACGACGCGTACGCCGACCTCGCGCTGGACGGCGACGTGCCCCGGTCGATGGCGGAACTCGCCGGGTACGAGGGCGTGATCCGGCTGCGGACGTTCTCCAAGACCATCGCGCCCGGCCTGCGTCTCGGCTTCCTCATCGCTGACCCGCGAGTCGTGAAACGCCTGGTACGCCACGGTTTGTTCGCCAGCGGCGGGTCGGCCAACCACGTCACGTCGCTCGCCGTCGCGACCCTGCTGGAGTCCGGCGACTACGACCGGCACCTGGCGTGGCTGCGCAACCAGCTCAAGGCGCGGCGCGACGCGCTCGTGGACAACCTCAGCGGGCCGTTCGACTTCGGCGTGCCCACCGGCGGCTACTTCCTCTGGCTGCGCTTCGCCGGGGAGGTGCGCGTCCCGGCCGAGGTGAACGTCGCCGCCGGTGCCCGGTTCGGCGACGGGCCGGGCTCGGCCGTCCGGCTGGCGTACAGCCTCAACTCACCCGAACGACTGGCCGCCGCGGGACGCGCGCTGGCCGGTTCGTGGATCCCCAGTTTGGAGTGGACATGACCAGCACGATCGCGGGCCCGGTCGGATACAGCCTGCCGCTGTCGCCGACCGGCGACGCTTCGATGATCACCCCGCCGCCATGGCATTTCGCGGGCGACGTGATCATGGTCGACTACCGGATCGACCCCGAGGTGGCCAGGCGTTTCCTGCCGCCGGAGCTGAGCCTCGGCGATGACCCCGGCGCCGCGGCGGCGGTGTTCGCCGACTGGCAGTGGTGCTCCGACGACGGCGCGGAACTCGCCGACCCGGCGCGCTGCCAGTTCACCGAGTTCCTGATCCTGATCGCCTGCGAGTACGAAGGCCGTCAGCTCGCGCGCTGCCCGTACGCCTGGGTCGACGCGCCGGTGCCGATGATCCGCGGCTGGATCCAGGGCATGCCCAAGCAGTTCGGCGACATCCACCAGATCCGTCCGAAGACCGTCGGCCGCGCGGGTCCGCGCCCCGGCGCGCCCGGCCGGTTCGACGGGACGCTGTCGGTGCACGGCAAGCGTGTCGCGGAAGCCACCGTGCTCCCGTCGCACCAGATCGCCGAGCCGCCGCTTCTGCACGCTGTTCCCTTGGTGCACACCCGGTTCTTCCCCGGCTGGGTCTCCGGCGAGACCCCGCTTTCGCAGCTCGTCACCTCGGAGGTGACCGACGTCGAGTTCTCCGAAATCTGGACAGGCGCGGCGGATCTGCGCCTGTTCGACGCCCTGGACCCCGACTTCGCAGGCCTGGCGCCGGTCGAGGTCGGCTCCGGCTATGTGTTCTCGTACGCGGAGACGTTGCGCGGAGGCAAGCTGCTCTGAGGTTTTCCCATCGGGCTGCCCGCACGGACGCCGGGCCTGATCACAGCGTGGTGCGGGCAGCCCTCCTGTTCCCCGTGTCGTTGGGGAACCTGGGGGAGCCGGCTTGGGGGGTTAGCTCCTGCGCACAAGTGAAACATCGGGCGGGGCTTCGAGCAGTAGTGGACAGTGGACGATCGTGGTAGTGCCAGCCTTTCCGCCAAACGTGTCATCGAGATTTCATGCGCTCTCTCTAGTGTCCCGGCAGGAACGCCGGTCACGTCCGGCAGAGCTGCGAATGAACGGGAACACGTATGTCCGATGTGTTGCACAAGCTGGTCTCCCTGTTGCTCACAGGGGCGCTGATCGGTCTGGTCGGCTGGCTCAGCGTTTCGGTACGCAAGAAGAAGGTCGCCAAGGCCGAAGCGGCCGCGCCGGCGCCGGTCGAAGATCGCTCGCAGGCTCTGCTGCGTCAGGCACAGCAGTTCGACCGGAGCAGGGACGAGATGGCCGCACAGGGGCGCCTGGCGGAAGCGATGACACACGCGCAGGCGGCGGCCCAGCACTGGCGCGAGCTCACCCGGGCGCGCCCAGGCCGCTTCCAGGCCGAACAGCAGGCGGCCTTGAAACGCCTGAACGAACTGGAAACCGCGGCACACGCCTGAGATGCCCGCAGCCATCTGGACCGGCCGGAACAGTGACCTGGACACGGTGACGGCCGACATCTCCCGAGCACTCGGAAGCGAACTCGGCCTCAATCCGGCACCAGCGGCCATGACACTGTCCGCCGAGGGCGACGGCGTCCCGGCAGGAAGCCTGCTGCCACCGCGCGAGCGGTTCAGCGGAATGCCCGCGCCGACCCACTGTTTCGTCTACGTCGACGCCCAGGCGCCCAGGCCGTTCGAACTACGCGCCTCGATCATGAGCGGACGCTCGGGGCTGCGCCGCAGCGTCGGCCTGGGGCATCTGCTCTACGCCGTGCCCTTGGCGGTGCCGGTGCGCACCCGGGTGGCGCTGGGTGCGTCGCGGTTCGAAGGGGACCCGGCGATCACGGGCCGCTTGAACGCCTTGCTGGACAAGGCCAACGCACTGGCCGTCACGAAGGCCGGGCCTGACCACAACCACACCTGGCAGGTGGAGCGGCTGCTGGCGATCGAGCCGCTTCAGCAGGGCGGGCTGCTGGTCGTGCGCACGCTTCATCGCCAGAGCCCGAGCGGCTGGCGTCTCAGGTCCGACGCGGTGCTGGACTTCGCGGCTCGGGTGGAAACAGCACTCCGGTAGCGAACGCACACCACACAGTCCGAAGTGGACCTCGCGGGCTCAGGTCTCCGGGGAATGGCCGTCTCAGCCGTGGCTGGCGGCGAATCCCACGGCGACCCAGCCCTGCGACTGCCTGCGCAGTTCGAAGCCATAGGCGATCGCGCCGGGGTCGTTGCCGTGCAACGTCTTGACGCTTTCCCAGGAGTAGTCACCTGGTTCGTCCGGGCGATAAGGCGCCGACCAGTACTGGGGTGACGTGCCGCCGCAACTGCGGTGTCCCCAGAACTTCACCGACTTCGTGCTGTCGGTGAACACGGTCCGCGCCGTGTCGTCGATGGTCCACCAGTCCTCGCAGTTCGGACTGCCTGCCACCGCGGTACCGGTGACGGCGAGCCCGCTGAGCAGCGAGACCACCGCGGCCACACTGCCGGCATGCCACAAACGCATCGATTTCCCCCTTGAAGTGATCAGTCCGAGCGAAGTGTACCGAAATGTCTGGTTCGCTGGCCAGGTGCTTTCGTTTCATTTCTTTTTCACGGCGCGACGTAAGAGTCGGGATCCGCTGTGAGCTGTCGCACTCATTCAGGTCGCCGGCTGCACTCGAAAGGCGGTTGACGAGGCCGCATCACTCGAAGGTCGGCTGCGTGGTGTGACGTGTTCGTCCACTGCAGACGATCAAACGATCATCGGCGGCGGCGAGCCGGACATATAAGTAAAGCTCTATGCAACTTTTCTTTACCAATGGAACACCTCCGCTTGGTTTTGCGGTATCTCTTGTGTCGGGGTCGGTCACCGTCACCGTCGCCGGTCATGCCGCCACTGCCACATCGCCGTCGATCGCGGAGGAATTGAACAATGAGCAAGGTGACTAGCGAGTGGGAACACGCGCCGCCGTCGGGGACGGGGAGGTGGCGATCGCTGCGGGAGAATCTGCGCTACGACGTTCCGGCGTCGTTGGTCGTGTTCCTCGTCGCGGTTCCGTTGTCGCTGGGAATCGCACTCGCGTCGGGTGCGCCGATCGTCGCCGGCCTGATCGCCGCCGTCGTCGGCGGCGTCGTGGCGGGCGCGCTCGGTGGTTCGGTGCTTCAGGTCAGCGGGCCCGCGGCGGGGCTGACGGTGATCATGGCCGATGCCATCAACCAGTTCGGCTGGGTGACCACTTGCGCCATCACCCTGCTGGCGGGTGCGCTTCAGGTGGTGCTCGGCTTGAGCCGGATCGCACGGGCCGCGCTGGCGATCTCGCCCGCGGTCGTGCACGGGATGCTCGCCGGTATCGGCGTGACCATCGTGCTCGCCCAGCTCCACGTGGTGCTCGGCGGCGGGCCGGAGAGTTCGCCGATCGCCAACATCAAGGCGCTGCCACGGCAGATCATCGAGCACCACGAGCCCGCTGTGCTGATCGGCGTGCTCACGATCATCGTGCTGGTGTTCTGGGGCAAGATGCCGCAGGCGATCCAGAAGATCCCGGGACCGCTGGCAGCGGTGGTGCTGGCGACGGTACTGGCGGCCACGACCGGACTGGACGTGGCGAAGGTGGAGACTCCCGCCAATCTGCTCGACATCAGGTTCGTGCCGGTGTTCCCGTCCGGTGGCTGGTTCGGGTTCGGCATGGCCGTGGTGACGATCGCACTGGTGGCGAGTGTCGAGAGCCTGCTCTCGGCCGTGGCGACCGACAAGATGCACAAGGGACAGCGTGCCGACCTCAACCGTGAACTGATCGGGCAGGGCGCGGCGAACATGGCCTCCGGCGCGCTGGGCGGCCTGCCGGTCACCGGCGTGATCGTGCGCAGCTCGACCAATGTCCACGCGGGTGCCAGGACCAGGATGTCCGCGATACTGCACGGCTTGTGGATTTTGCTGTTCGTCGTGGTCTTCGCGGGGCTCCTGCGCACCATTCCGCTGGCCGCTTTGGCCGGGCTGCTCGTCTACGTGGGCGCGAAGCTGCTGAACCTCACGCACGCGCGGGAGGTTCGCCGCCACGGTGACCTGCCCGTGTACCTGATCACGCTGGCCGGCGTGGTGTGCTTGGACTTGCTGACCGGGGTGATGATCGGGATCGGGCTCGCGGCGGTGCTCATGCTGCGCCGTCTGCTGTGGTCCGGAATCCGGGCCGAACCCGATGGCGAACACTGGCGTGTCGTGGTCGAGGGTGCGCTCGCCGCGCTGTCGATTCCCCGGTTGTCCTTGGTGCTGGGCGGTTTGCCCCGCGGCAGCAGGGTGACGTTGGAGCTCGTGGTCGACTACATGGACCACGCCGCGTTCGACACGCTGACCACCTGGCAGAAAGCGCACGAGAGCACCGGCGGGATCGTGATCGTCGACGAGGTCGGTCACCCGTGGTTCGAACGTGGACGGGCAGGTGAGCCGACCGTGCACAAGGCGAAGGCGAATCCGGTGGTACCGCGCTGGTTCGCGCCGTGGTCGGACTGGCAGCAGGCGGAAGGCCCCGCGCTGACACCCGGTTCGGGCGTCAGCGTGCCGCTGCAGAGTTCGATGCGGCGCGGCACGGAGGAGTTCCAGCGGCGGACCTCGAAGCTGGTGAAACCGGCGTTGAGCAAGCTGGCCGATTCACAGCAGCCGCAGACCCTGTTCATCACCTGTGGCGATGCCAGGATCGTGCCCAACCTGATCACCACGAGCGGGCCAGGTGACCTGTTCACCGTGCGCAACATCGGGAATCTGGTGCCCGACAACGCGGGCAGCGACAACGGCACGGACACCTCGATCGGTGCCGCGCTGGAGTTCGCCGTCGGCGTGCTGAAGGTGCGGGAGATCGTCGTCTGCGGGCACTCGTCCTGCGGGGCGATGAAGGCGCTGCTCGACGGCGCGCCTTCCGGGGCGCCGGCGTTGAGTTCCTGGCTGCGTCACGGTGAGGCGAGCCTGGCGCGGTCGCGCTCGCATCCGATGATCGGTATCGAGGGCGAGCCGACACCGACGGGGCCCAACCAGCTCGCTCTGCACAACGTGCTGCAGCAGCTGGACCGGTTGCGGGAGTACCCCGTGGTCCGCCGTGCCGAAGAGCTCGACGAGGTCGAACTGGTCGGCATGTACTTCGATGTCGGTGCCGCGCAAGTGCATCTCTACGACACCCGCACCGGCTACTTCAGCACGACGGGCAGGTCCGTGCCTGCCGGCAGGGACGCGGCGTTGGCGGCACTGGCGACAACCGGCCACGTCATGCCGAAGACCGGTTCGGCGATCCGGCACCCGTAGCGGAGACTCCCTTCGCCGGATCCAAAGGTCGTCGCGTCAGGTGGTGACCTGCCGGTGCTGGTCTTGGCCTGGTGGCGTGTTCAGGTCCGCTCCTGCCACGCCACCAGGCCATTGTCGTCCATTGTGGACAGATCGAATGGTCGCGGTCATCGCGAACGACACCGAGTACGGCCTGACCGCAGGCATCATCACCGAGGACTCGGGCCGCGGCTTCGCGATCGCGCGCCGCCTGCGCACCGGCATCGTCCACGTCGGCGACCAGACCATCGACGACGTGACCATCGGGGGCCGCCACGGCCAATTCCCCTTCTGACCGATGGCGCGGGGTCGATAAACCCGATTGACGCATAAGTGCCAGTGGGCAATCATGAATGCACGCGATCAAGCAGAGGGGCCACGATGACGAACATGTGGGAGCGAGGGACGCAGCGGCCAGGCATGGCCGTCGCGATCGCTGTCGTGTGCCCGTCGCCCGGTGGCCATCGGAATCCTGGCTCCATGCCCGCGAAGATTGTGATCTGTGTGACTTCTTGGCCATGACGTAGTACTCGTCATGTCACGGGAGCCGCTCATCGGAAAACCGATTCGGGCGGCTTTCTTCTTTGTCATCCCTTTTATTGGTCACCCCATTCTCCGCGCGCGGTTCGGCAACCAGCCGGGACTCATAACCCCGGCCGACGTGGATCGACACCACGGCGCGCGACCACCTGATCTCCGTTGGTCGTGAGTGTTCCCAACCGTTGGTAACCCCGGGGAAAAAAACGAGCCCGAAAAAAGCGCATTGCGGTGATTAACACGGACCCCCACGGTCCCCCGG
>NZ_JBHWEB010000028.1:49108-90232 GCF_042734395.1 Amycolatopsis sp. NPDC059657
GCGGGGGTGTTGTGGTGGGTGGTTTTTTTTTTTTAAGAGACCGTGGTGTGTTCCCCCACGGTTTCGCCCCCCCGCAAACACCCACGACCCGGAAATCAGCGCTTGCCGTAGATGACCACGGACCCCGACGGTCCCGCGCATTCGTATTCCCAGGAGATCGACTCGCAGCCGTCCGGCACCTGCCAGACCGAGCGCGTGTCGGCCGGGATGCTGTCGAAGTGCATGGGTTCCTGCACTCCGTTGAAGAACACATGGACGTCCTGCATGTCGTGATAGCCGGCGGACACCGCGAACCAGACGTCGCCGACCACGGCGGAGATGCCGCGGGTCTCGATCGTGCGGTGGTGGTACTGGCGCTCCTCGCTGCCCGGGTATTCGTGATCTAGCGGGCCTGCCATGTCGTCATCCCCTTCGGACGGTGTGGTCAGCAGATGGTTGTCGGTGTAGGACTCGTTGAGGTCGACCCCGCTCCTGGCGGTGATTCCCGGGATCTGCCCCGACTCGGAGTACTGATGGATGTCGTAACGGCCCGCGTCGGCGTGTGGCCTGTTGCCGCTGTACCTGGCGATCCAGATCACCAGGTCGTCGATGCCCCACAGGTCTGGGCGCAGCTGCCGCGCGAGGCCACTGTTCATGTAGATGCCGGGCCGGAAGCCCAGCTCACGCACCCGGTTGCAGAACCGGATGCCGAAAGGTTTCTTCTGCGCCAACGGGATCTTCGGCGCTCCCGGCTTCGACTGGTCCTCCATGTCGAGCATCGGGACCACCTCGGTCGCGCCCAGGCGCCTGACCTCGGCGATGAAGATCTCGGCCTGCCGCTCGGGACCGGGCGTCGGCTCGACGAAGTGATACCCGCCGACCGCGATGCCGACCGATTTCGCGCCGGCGACCTCCGCGTCGCCGGGGCCCTTCGGCGCGACACCGCCGCCGTCGGTGAGTTTGACCCAGCAATAGGTGACCCCGTGGGCTTTGACCTTGTGCCAGTCGGTGACCTTTTGGTTGGCTCGATAGATATCGATGCCCAAGGCCATGATGCGTCCCCCTTTCGTGCGGTCACGGCCTGGGTTCGGCCGCGGGTTTGAACTCCAGCCGCAGGTCGTCGACGGCCTCGCCGCCATGCACCCACGCCAGCGGCGCGTAGTGGTGCCGGAGACCTCGCGGCTTTTGCAGCAACGGGCGCCCGCGCGCGTCACGCGGCCATTCCACGTCGCCGTTCAGGGTGCGGGCGGCGATCAGCCAGTAGTCGCCCGCGTGATAGGTGCCGCCGGTGAACCAGGCCTGCACCCCGTCCTCCAGGTCGAGCCACTGGCCCGAAACCAGCGAAACCGCGCCCTGGTCGAGTGGCTGCGCGCCGCGGCCGGTGGGTGCCCGGTGGTCCCAGCGGCGCAGGAACGGGTGCCGGGTCGCGAGCCGGCCGACCGAGGGATGGGGCTCGCCGCTCAACTCGACCCGGAGCCGCTCGGTGTCGATGTCGACGACCTGCAACAGCGGCAATGTGACGCCACGTGCGTCGTACGCGTCGTCGACGACCTCGACCCAGTCGCCGATGTCGAGATCGAGCTTGGCATCGCGGCCGAGGTCGGTCAGTGTCACGATCGACTTTTCGACGGCGGAGATGCCGAACGTCACGGACGCGTTCTCGCGTGACCACTTGAAGGTCGGCTTCTCGCCGCCGCGATGCACCTCGACCCGGTACAGCTGGTTCTCCGGGCCCCGATACCGCGAGTCCGGCGGGGTGACGCACGGATTGTCGTCGGTCTTCGCGGGCTTCTCGGTGCGAGCGGCCATCTTCCCGGTCGACACCGAGCCGCGCGCCCACTCGTCGAACGCCGTGCGCAGCCGATCCTTCGTCGGCCGGTCGCCGACGGTGAGCCCGGTCAGCGGCAGCACCTGCCAGGTCACCTTGAGCCGCGCGGACGTGTCGGGCAGTGTCGTGCCCAGCGCGGTCTCGCGGATCTCGGGGTCCTGCAGGTAGGTCACCAGCCGCTCGGTCACCTTGAGATAGGCGAGGAACGGCAGGTCGGGCAGGTGATCGAGGTCCTTCTCCCGCTCCGGATCGCGGTAGGCGTCCGGCTGGGTCCAGTACGTCCAGCCCCCGGCCGCGGCGGCGGTGCCGGGCTCGTCCTCGTCCTCGACGGGCACGCCGACCGGCGGGACGGCCGCGTCGACGCCGATGCCGTCCACGTAGTACCGGCCAGCGGTGATCGTCAGATCGGCCGGGTCTTTCCCCTTGGGCACATAGCCGATCCCGAACCCGAGCGCACCGAGCGGGCCGCCGTGGCGGCCGATCAGGTCGGCGGCCAGCGTGCGAGTGGTGTGCAGGGCGATCAGCGACTGCTCGTTGTCCTCCGAGTCCAGCCGGACCCGGCCCTGCTGCGTGACGACCGCCGAGAATCGCTTCTCCGGCCGGAAGATCAGGCGCGAAAGGTCGGCCTGCATGGCAACTCCTCAAGACTCGTAGACGATGCCGGCGTCCAAGCCGGCGGGCAGGAATTCCTCCAGGCGCGCCAGCAGGTTGTCTTCCCGCTGGGGCTGGAACAGGTCGTGGAACGCGCCGAGTTCGGAACCGTCCTCGGCGCCGCGCGCGATCTCGGCCGGGCAGTGCGCGGCCAGCTGGACATACCCCGGCGTGCCGTAGCGGACGCTGGTGAACCGGGGCCGCACCCGGCGTTCCTCGGCGGGCCCGGCCAGATCCGGCTGGCAGTGGTACCGCCGCGGCGTGCGGGAACCTGGCGGCACATAACAGAATCGCAGGCAGCCGATGCCGCGCCGGGCGACGTGCACGCGTCCGTCGAAGATGCTGTTTTCGCCGAGTGAGATCGCGTGGGTGTGCACCTCGCCGAGCACCGTGCTGCGGCGGATCGACAGTATCGCGTGCGCGTGGCGGCATTCCGGCGCGGACAGCGCCTCGAACTCCCGGTCGGTGGCGTCGAGGACGCTGTCCGCGAGGTGGATGCGCAGCGGGTCGGTCCGTACCTCGTCGTCGACCACCAGGATGGTGCCGAGGATGGAACGCTCGATCTGCACGCACGCCGTGGTGCACTCGAGGATGAGGCTCGGCTCCTCCGGTTGCGCCGGATGGCATTCCGGCTCGAGTGTCCACCCGGGAACGAGCGTGCAATGCCGCAGCACGAACTCACCCATCGGTCCGCTGACGTGCACGCCGCGGCCGGTGATCAGCAGTCCGTCCATGATCAGCCGTGGCGCGCGTGTCCCGCACTGGTCCTCTTCGGACCCGGCGTTCGCTTCGACGATCAGCGCGTCCGGCCGGTTGCTGTACCAGTCGAGCAGGCGGATGACCGGGCGGACGCCGTCGGCCGCTCGCACCTCCAGCCGGTCGCCCTGGTCGAGTACGAAGGCGATCTGCTCCTGGTAGGCGC
This sequence comes from Amycolatopsis sp. NPDC059657, assembly GCF_042734395.1. NCBI lineage: Bacteria > Bacillati > Actinomycetota > Actinomycetes > Pseudonocardiales > Pseudonocardiaceae > Amycolatopsis > Amycolatopsis sp. NPDC059657. The sequence continues at coordinate 52,489 of NZ_JBHWEB010000028.1, forward strand.
CACTGTCGGTGATCTCGATGATCGCGTTCGACTTCGACAGGTCCCCGGCACGCTCTTCGCGCCAGCGCTGGTAGGCCTCCATGATCTTGCTGTCCGGCTGACCGGGCCCGACCCGGTAGACCGAGGCGTCCGGTGGCCGCGTCAGCTCACGCGGGTACTCGCCGCCGCCCAGGTCGTCGCTGAACGCGTAGTGGTAGGTCACCCACACGCCGCGTTTCGGCGCCGACCGCGCCCCGAACGCGATCCGCCCGAGCACCGGATCGACCGCGACCTGCTTGCGCTGCGGCCGGTAGGCCCAGCCGGACAGGTCGGCGACCACGAGGTCCGTGAGCGGCACCGGATGGTGGTCACCGTCGCGCCAGATCTGGAAACTCTTGCCAGGTCCGTAAAAATCGGCGAGCCGCTCGGCCAGCGCGCGCCTGCGGATGAACGCGGGCACGTTGTCCGCCGTCGCGATGTGCGTCGGCGACGGCTCGGGCACCGGCTTCGTGACCAGCGGCGTGTCGTTGCCGAGAATGGAGAAGGTGAACAGGTTGCGGGCCCGGTCGATGCAGTACGCGGGCGCGTTGGTGATCGAATACGGCTTCAGCCGCCAGACGAACAGCCCGACCGCGGGCGGCGAATAGCGGCTTTGCCCGCGTCCGGAGCTGATCCGCCTGGCAGCGGCCCCATGCGCGAAGCCGTCGAACGGCGTGCCGAGCTCGTCCAGGTCAGCGCCACGACGGACGTCCACAGTGGACGCCTGAGTGGCACGCGGGGCGAGCCGCACGGATTGGTAGGCGTCGAGCAGTGGCTGGAATTCGACCGCCCGCGCTGGCCAGCCCGCGACCGTCCACGCGATGTTTTCCAGCAGTGGCAAGGTTCCCTTGCGCCGTCTGCTGGACACAGTCGCCGCCACGTCCGCGCGTGGTGCCAGCCTGGCGGCGAGCGAAGCGGCGCCGGGGCCACCTCTGGCGACGGCCTCCTCGTAGCCACGCAGCGTCCGGTAGCCGACCAGGTCTCCGAGGTAGGGCACCGCCCACGGCGCGCAGGTCTCGATGAACCAGTCGTCGTACAGCTGCTCGATATCGGATTCGACCAGGTCGAGCTGCTCGGCCATGACGGCGAGCAACGCGCGCAATGGCTCGCCCGCCTCGGCATCGCGCCTGCGGTGGAACTGCGGCAGCAGCTCGTAGAGGCCGTCGGGTCGGCGGCTCATGACCGCACCTCCTTGAGTATCACCGTGTCGGGCACCGCGGCGGAGACCACCGCGAGCTGGGCTGGCCGCACGCCACGGAACACGATCACCTTCCGGCCGCGGGGCAGCGGCGTGACCTCGGTGATGTCCGGGTTGAGCCTGCCCAGTTCGGCGACCGTGATGCCGTGCTTGGCCGCGATCGCGGTCAGTGTCTCGGTCGGCTCGTCCGGCGGCGGGTCGACCTTGTACTCGGTCTCGTCGAACACCGCGAGCCTGGCGGGGACGACCGTGCGTGGCTCGTCGAGCGTCTCCAGCAGGCGGTCGAGGCCGACCGGGGTGATCCCGCCCGGCACTCCCGCGAACACGTCGACGTCCACATAGTCGACGCCCGGCACCGCCTGCGCGGTGGCCAGCACCTCCGACAGGTACGCGGGCCGGCCTAGCTCACGGCTGCGGAAGCCGAGCCGCCTGCCCAGCGCCGCACGGACGGCGGGCTCGACGGTCTCCCAGTCATGGTCGGGATGCACCCGGATGTTCGCCGAGATCACCAGCAGGACGGTCTCGCGGACGGCCACCTCGGTGGGGGTCGACGGATCGCCGTGCTCGGCCAAGGCCGTGCGCAGGGTGGTGACGATGTCGGAGTCTTCCTGCAACGCGATGTCGTCGGCGCCGGCGACCGTCACGTGCACGATCTGCCTGGTGCCGTTGAACAGGCGCCGGGCGCTCGCCCGGCCGACCCCGGCACGCGCCTTCGCGAAGTCCTCGAAGTCCGGCACGGACACGAGCCGCTCGAACGCGGTCACCCGCAATGGGATGTTGCGCCGCAGCAGGCTCGCGTCGTCGCGGTCCGCGCCGCCGGTCGCGGGCAGCGGATTGTCCACTCCGGACACCCCGAGCGGCCGGGTGGTCAGCTGGGTGATCCGCCCGGTGGCGACGTTGCCCGCCTTGCCGAGCCCGACGCGGTAGCGGGCACGGACGTTCTCCACCCCGGCGGGCAGCCGCGCGCCGTGCCTGCCGTCGCCGAAGGTGACCCGCACCGCGCCGTGCTCGGCGGTTTCGGTGACATAGACCTGTTCCTCGGGCCCGCGCCCGGCGAAACTGTCCACCTCGTGCCACCGGACACCGTCGACGCGGACCTCCAGCGTGCTGGTCGCGCCGAGCGGGTCATCCGAGGCCAGCCAGGTCAGCGGGCCTTGCCGGAGCAGGAAGGACTGGCTCGGCTTGCTCGCGTCGCCGCTGCCGATCGGCTCGTCGCGGCCCGCGCCGTGCGTGGCGCGCACGACGTTGGCGTAGACGTGCACGGTCTCCCGCTTGTACCGGTACGCCAGGCCGCCGACCAAGCTGATCCTGGTGTGCACCAGCTCGCCGGGCCTGGTCGGTTCGATGACCTGCTTGACCCCGGCGAGCATGGCCAGCTCGGTGCCCTTGACCCCGGCGGGGCTGCCGGGGAGATCGGTCCGCTCGCCGGTGACGATCACCCAGCGGCCGGGCGTGAGCCCGTCGTACAGCTCGGCGAGGTCGATCTCCTTGCCCTGCACGTCGTCGGTGATCGGCTCGTCGGCCAGCGCGAGCCGGTCGCCACGCAGGTAGATCGAGGTGTCGCGGATCTCGGTCAGCCGGGTGTCGCTGTCGTCGAGCCAAGGCCGGTCGAGCGCGAGTTCGGTGACCTTGCCGCTGATCCCGAACGCCTGCTTCGCGATGACCCGGACGCCGGCGACCCTGGCGGTGACCAGCTGAAGCGGCTTGGCGAGCTTCGTCGGACGTTCGATCACCACCCAGCTGCCGACGCCGATACCCTCGTAGACGGCGTCCAGGGTGAGCACGTTCGCCGGGAACCGGGTCTTGGTGTCGAAGACGATCTCGACGAACGGCGATCCCTCCGAGGTCGTGGAACGGCGCGCCGTGACGCGGATCTGCCGTTTGGTCTTCGGTTCGAACAGGTCCTTCTGGCCCTTGTCCTCGGCAGCGAAGTCGAACTTCGCGGTGCCGGTGAAGACACCTGTCGCGGTCACCGTGACCTTCTTGGTCGTCTTGTCCTCTTTGGACACGACGATCTTGTGACCGGGAATCCCGCCACCGAACGCGAAGGTGACCTCGCCGGTGTCCTCGTCGATGGTGTACTCGACCTCGCCGGGCCCGATGGCAAGACTGCCGTCTTCGGTCAGCGTGCGGATCTCACCGGGCCAGGTGTTCGCGCCCAGCAGGAAGCGCACCGACGCCGACTTCGGCGTGTCCTTGGGACCCGGTGGTTCCACGGGATCGTCGGGATCGGGTGGTGGCTTGGGTTTCTCGTCGTAGGTCACCGTCAGGGTCAGTCTTTGCTGGCCTTCGAGTTCCCAGTCCTTCGGCGGGATGAGCTTGCCGTCCTCAGTGGTCTGCAAGGGAGCCGTGGCGCCGAACGGGGTGGCGACCTGCCGCATGGCCTGCAGTTCCTGCAACGCGAGCGGCGCCGTGAGGTCGACCTGCCGCCAAGCGGTGTAGAGGCCTTCGCCGACGCGCGGGTCGAGCGCGGTCAGCAGCTGCGCGCCGAGATCCGAGCCGGGCCCGTACAGCTGGGCCAGATCACGCTTGAGCTGGCGCGAACTGGCCGGTGGGCGGGTCGGGGTGGTGCGCAACGCGCCGAGCAGCGCCCCGAGGCCGAGCACAGCCGGGCTCGTCGGATTCGGCTTGTCGAGCGCGAGAGCGGTGAACAGCGATTCGGACGCGTCGTCCGGCTGATCCGGCTCCAGCTTCCGGACGCCTTTCTCGCAGGCTTCCAAGTCCTTCTGGAGCGCCACGAGCCATTCGTTGATGTGCGCGTAGTGCGCGGTGAGCTCGATCTCTTCGGCCAGCCGCTCCAGCACCTTGGCCAGCGCACGCAGGTACTTCGTCGGGCTGGTGAGCTTGCCAGGGTCCTCCGGGATCGGTGGAGTGGCTTCCTTGTCACCGTTCTTGCCCGCGATGGCGCGCAAGGGTTTCAGCACGCCGAGCACGAACTTCTTCAGTATCGAACTGCGCCGGACGACGGGTTCCGGGTCGTCGATGATCGGGTCGAGCAGGTCACGCAGCTGCTTGCGCAGGTTCGCGAGGTCGGGGAGCGGCTCCGGCTGCCGGAGCACGGTCGTGACGTTCTTCTCGCGGTCGAGCACGACCTCCGAGACGACGTCGAGCACCTGCCTGCCCGGCTCGGTGCCGAACACGTACAGCAGCCGGTCACCGGGCTTGATGTTGTTGGAGACCCCGGCCAGCTGGACGTTCTGCCGCTTCTCCATCCCGGTCTTCGTGAGCTGGAACGGTTGCCGCTGCCGCACCTTCAGGTCGTTCCACGACCAGCGCGCGGCGAGCTCGTCCATGCTCTCGAAGGACTGCGGCTCCTCGCCGGGGCCGGGCACGCTCTGCGCGCGGGCGCCCTTTGGGATGGTCGAGCGCAGGTCATGGCCTGGCCGCGGGTCGGCGTCGAGGGTGTACGCCAGGTACGTGCCCGCCGAAACGCCGGGCCTGGGCTGATAGCCGACCAGGCGGCCGAGCAGCGCGAGCGAGCGTTCCTCGGTCGCCGTGCGCAGGTAGCCCTCGGACGCGATCCGTTCCAGGTGGAACGTGAGCAGATCCGCCAGCGACGCTGCCGAGTCGAGCAGTCCGATGGCCGGGTCGTCCGTGGTGCGCACGGTGAGCCCGCTCAACGCCGGATATGCCGGGCTGGACAGCCTGGCCAGCATGGTCGCGAAGAACTCGCCATGCGTGCCGACCCGGCGCGCGAGCGCGTCGAGGCCGGGTGGGTTCACCACCGTCAATGGGGTCTCCACCGCGATGCCTGCGCAGGTTTCGCAGCCGCAGCCGTTCATCGTCCACCTCCCACCACGAACGAAAGCTTGCCGTTCTCTGGACTGTCGAGTGCGTTGTCGAGCTGGGCGATCTCCAGCGGGCCGAGCCGTAGCAGCCCGGCTTCGAGCTCGCCGAGGTCCTGGCCGAACAGGCGGCGCAGCCTGGTCACCCGCACAGTGGCCACCCCCGGCACCGCCGCCGCGACGGCGACGATCTTGCTGGTGCGGACGGGGTCGCCGAAGGTGACCTTGTCGGGATGGAAGAGTCCACGCTTTCTGTTGCCCAGCAAGGTCTTCAGCGCGGCCAGCACGTGCTCGCGCTGGTAACCGGGCGCCAGGCAGACGGTCAGCTCGATGTCGAGTGGCACCAGGATCGCCGGGCCGACGGCGACCTCGTGGCCGATCCGGCGGACCCTGCTCAGCGCGAGCGAGACCGTGCCGAGCAGAGCGGCGTCCGGAGTGCCCTGGCCGAGTGGGTCGATCGCGACGTGGATCTGCGTGCCCGCGCCCGTCCAGCGTGCTTCGGCCGCGGCGCGTTGCACGCCGGGGACTTTCGCGGCGAGCGTCGCGTAGTCGGCGGGGGTGACCGCGCGGAGCAGTTCGCGGCGCAGGCCGAGCGGTGCGAGCCGGCGGACCTCGTCGAGTGACTCGGGTTCGGTGCCGCCCACGGCGGACAGCGGGTTGCGGACCTTGGTGACCCCACCGGTCATCGCGCCGCAGCACAGCACGACGTGGTTGATCGCCTCGGCGCCGACATTGCCTGCCGTGCCGTTGCCGACGCGGTACAGGGCTTTGAGTGTTTCGCCTGGTGGCGGCCTCATCCCGTGCTCGCCGTCGCCGAACCGCAGCACGATCTGGCCGGTGCCCTCTTCGGCTTCGCCGACGAAATGCCGGTCGCGCGGGCCGCTGCCGAGCAGGTCGCGCCTCGGTGTCCACAGTGGATCTCCGAGCGTGACGGCCGGGAGCGCGTCGCGTGGGTCGGTGCGCAGCGCGGCCTTCGCGGAGCCTGCCAGCGCCGGGTGCTCGGGGTTCAGGCCGATCGCGGACGGCTCGCCCCAGCTCTGGGTGAGTTCCCAGGCGATGCCGGAATCGAGGACGCCACCGTCGAGCGCGCGAGCGCGCAGGGTGGCGAGCCTCCGTATCTTGGCGGCGAGCAACTCGTCGAACTGCGCCTGAAGCTCACGCAACGCTTGCAGCGGCCGATGTTCGAGCCGGAGCTTGCTGAGCACCTTCGCACCGAACAGCACAGTCAGCTCGGCGATCTGGTCCCTGGTCAGCTTGTGTCCACCGTGGACCTGCCGCCAGAGCTGCGCGAGGCGGGCACGTACCCGGCCGGGGATAGCCGCCAGCAGCCGGGCCTGGCTCGCCGCGATCACCGCGGGCGCGGGATAGGCGACCTGCTGGGTGACAGGGGAGAACCGCAGCTTCGGCCGGAAGCGGCGGCGTGCGGGCGGATACGTGACCTGGGCCAGCAGCGTGCGGAGCGCGGCGTGCTGGTCCTCGGTCGTGTCGGGCAGCACGTACTCCCTGTCCTGCTGGGTGTCCAGCGCGATGACGATGCCCGCGCGGCCGGTCGCGCCTGGTTCGAGCAGGTCGTCGAGCGTGCGGACATCCTCAGGCTGGAGCGGTTCGCGGCGCTCGGCGGCCGCGATCAGCGAGGTGATCAGGTCAGCGGCCGGGCCGGTGACCGCGTCCGTGACGCAGCCGAACTCGGGGGGCTCGCAGCTGGGCGGGTCGACCGGCGCGGGCGGCACCACGAGCTCTTCCGGCGCTCCGCCGCACGCGGTCAGGCTGCGGCCGTGATCGGCCAGCACGACATTGCCGCGCGCGACGCTGATGTCCGTGATGACGCAGCAGTCCTGGCCGCCGCGTGCCGAGAGGCAGACGCTGAAGCCGAGTGCGTCCTCCTGCGCCCAGGTCACCTCGAGAAACGGCTGGTCGTAGAGCTTGTCGACACCAGGGGTGACCGTCAGCAGCCGGACCGCCTGGCGTTTGGCGGGGTCGGCGTCGGCGGCCGCGCCGGTGCTCGGCCCCTTGACCTCTTCGATGATCAGCACGTCGCCGGGGTCGAGATCCAGCTCGTCGTCGGCCAAGGTCGCCGAGGTGGCGCCCATGGGCAGTGAGCATTCCTCGTCGCCCCAGGTCCAGAAGCGGATCAGGTTGTGTGCCGGGCGCAGGGTGAGGTCGTCGGCAGGCAAGGGCTCGAAGATCTCGAAGACGACACCGGCGGGCAGCCGTTCGAGGTCCTCGTCGGAGATGACCGTGCCGAGTTCGGGCCACTGCAACGGATCGAGGTCGCTCAGGTCGACCGCGACGAACCGGAAGTCGTCCTTGCCCAGTGTCAGCACCTCGTCGACTTCGAGGCTGACGAAGGTGCGCGCGTTGCTGCCGTCGTGCATCGGATAGTCGACCAGGCGGGCGTGCCTGCGTACGGAGACCCGGCGGCGGGCGGTGTCCAAATAGGCCTCTGTGGCAACCGCGTCCTGGTAGTAGCTGAACTGATCGCCGGTGTAGGCGAGCAGCTCGGCGACGGTGACGCCGAGGTCGGGTACGTGGCGTTCGCGCCAGTCCGGAGTGGTCAGCGTGAGCCGGTCGAGCAGGACGCGGCGGATCGACTCGTAGTCGCGCGCTGTGTAGTCGAGCGCGGGCGCGGGATGCCCGGACGGCTCGGGGTCGGTTTCGGCTCGGCAGTCCTGGTCGGTCGGGCAGGCCTGGCGGAAGCTGAAGTCGGCGTGTGCGTATCGCGGGTCGAAACCCTTGTACGGCACCGTTCCCGGGAACCCGTACGAGTCGGGCTTGACGATCGAGAGCCGGTATGTCGAGTGGTCGCCGGTCTTGTCGACGGTGATGTGCGCGCGGTCGTCGAGCGCGGGATCCTCCTGGATCTCCAGCTCGACGTCGACGGCGGTGATCCCGGTGATCCGGCGGCCGCCGTCGATCCGGATGTTCTCCGTGGCGAGGTCGTGCGGCGCCTTGCCGAGGAAGGTGACGGTGAGGACGAGGCCAGCGTCGTCGACCTCGACCCCGTCGATGCCGTTCTGATGCTCGGCGCGGATCTTCGCGCGGCGCCGGTCCGTGCGGCAGAGCGTCATTGGCCGCCGCTCCTTTCGAACGTGTCCGCGCGCCGGGTGCCGGTCGGGCGGACGACATAGCCGAGGTGCACGCGCAGGACGTTGTCCTCGCTGACCACCTCGAGCGCTTCGATGTCGATCACATCGCCCAGCCAGCGCTGCAGACTGGCCTGAATGGACAGTTGCAGCGCGGAGGCGAACTCGGGACTGTTGGGCGCGAACACCAGGTCGAGCAGCCCGCAGCCGAAGTCCGGCCGCATCACCCGTTCGCCGGGGCTGGTGAACAGCAGCTGCTCGATCATGTCGCGCACGTGGTCGTCGTAGCCGGTGTCGGCCGTGCGGCCGCGGCCGTCGGCGCGAAACGGGAACGCGATGTCGGTGCGGTCGGGCAGGGTACGCGGTGAGGGCGGTTCGACCTGGCGAGAGGCTCGGGCGTTCATTGGCCGGCCGCCCGTTGCTGTACGACCGTCACCAGCGGCGGCCCCTGCGGGATCTTCTCGGCGCTCTGACACAGTCCGACCGAGCTTTGCAGGATCGCGGGCTGGCCGTTGACCTGGATCCGCGCGGACGGCGTCACCCACTGGATGGTCACGCAAGGCTGCGGCTTGCCGCCGGGCGCGAAGGCGCAGCCGGCGATCGTGTAGACGTCGGCGAGCGTGGCGACCGGTTGCGTGCCTGCCTGGACGCGTGATTGCGACGGCAGCAGCGTCGCCCGGCCGCCGTGCGGGCACATGACGGTGGCGCCGACGTGAAGCAGGTTTCCCATAGGTGTTTCCCCCTCAGGTAACGGTGAGCGCGCCCTGGTTGACGGTGACGGTCGGCCCGACGAGCGAAATCGAGGCGCCCTGCCCGTTGCTGATGACGATGCCGCTGTCGGAGATGGTGATCATGGCTCCGCCCGCGGCCTTGAGCGTGATGCCGAGTCCCGGTTGATCGGAGAGCACAATGGACTGCTGGCCGGTGGTCTGCAGCAGGATGTTCGGCGTGGCCGGTGGCCCGGTGAACGCCAGCGGCGGCACTTCTGCGCGCGAGCCCCACCAGCACCCGGTCCACAATGGATAGTCCTTGTCACCCTGCTCGAACTCCACCCACACGCCGGCGCCGACCGGCGGCACGACGTACGTGCCCATCTGCGGCCCGGCGACCGGCAGCACCGGCATCGCCCAGCTCGACGGCGTGCTGCCGAACACGTCGGGCACCTGCGCCTGTATCCGCCCGATCCCCATCGGGTCGACGTTGTTCAGCACGGTCCCGCGGTACTTCCCGAGATAGCGATTGGCTTCTGTCATGGGTTTCCTCTCACGGGACGACCGCCGGGGTCAGCGAGATCAGGCCTTCCCTGGCGAGGGTGAAGTTCTGCGTGTAGGCGCCCCGCTGCAGGTTGTGGGTGACACTCTTGACGTAGTAGAGCCCGTCATAGGTGATGCCCGCACCGCGCACGCCGACCAGCTCACGGGCACGCAGCACGTGTCCATATCGGACAACGTCGACCTGCCCTGACCCGGAGATCGCGTCGGCGGACTCGGCGGCCTTGGCGAGCGTCTCGGCCAGCGCCTGCGGAGCGTCCTTTTTGGCCGTGTCCGCGATGACCTTCTTCTTGAGCGCGGGCGCGGGCTTGATCGCCATCCGCGGCCGCAGCACGCTCAGTTCGGGCAACGGCACCGGAGCCGAGATCTTGGTGGCCGGGATCTGCACCATGGCCTGAGGCGCTTCCCGTGCGGTGCCATCGAAACTGAAGGTCATCTGATCCACAGTGGACTGTGCGTCGGAGTTCACGGTCAGCGCGGGCTGCGGCACCCCGAGCCGCACCTCCGGCCCCCAATACCCACGGCTGACACCGGGAACCGGCCCAGGGTCGATGTAGAAGACGTACCCGTTCGCCTTGGCGAGCTCGTTGAGATACTCGAGATCGGTGCCCTTCTGTGACTCGACCCGTTGAGTCGGCAAAGCGGTCTGCGGGAAGATCTCCGGCACGACGACCGGCACGACCCCGTAGGTCGCGTACTGCGAGATGATCACCGCGGCCCGCGCGGCAGGCGACAGCGCGGGATACTGGACGTGCTCCTTCTGCTCCAGGTCCATGAGAACGCTGAGGTCCTCACCGGTCACGGTGAGCGTGGACTGCCCTGGCTGGTTGCTGACGCCGACCTCTTGCCGGATGCAGATCCCGTCCATCAGCACGGTCGGCGTCCCGCGCAGGGTCACCATCAGGATCACCCGGATCTCGGGATCGAAGAATCCCGCCGGGAGCAGGGTCTCGCGGATGAGCCCCTTTTTGGACAGATCGAAGCTGAGCTGGAACCCGCTGCGCTGGCCCGCCGTCACGGTCACCTGCGCGGACAGCAGGGCGTCGGTGACCGGCTGCGGGACCGGCACCGGGATGCGCGGGCCCATCAGCAGGGTCAGGTGCAGCGGCGAGAGCTCAGCCATTGCCGGGAACCCCTTGCGGCAGCGTGATCCTGAGCCGCCCACCCGGCTCGGCGGTCAGCTCACGCGGATCGAGCACCGGGTTGGCGTCGGCGATCCGCCACCACGCCTCGGCGTCCCCGAAGTACCGCTCGGCCAGCAGGTCGGCGCGATCGCCCTCGTTGACGGTGTGCTCGGCCATGGTCACCAGCGCCTTCGGCGACGGCAGCAGCCTGCGCTTGAGGTAGGGCACGGTCCGGCCGTCCGGGGTCACGTGCGTCGACGTCTCGATGCCGTAGTGACGACTGCTCCGCGGATACGGGGTCGTGGTGGGCATCGCGGCGGCCATCGCGTCCATGGGACTGGTCATCGGGCTGGCTCCTGCCTCGTTGCGTACGTGGATGGACGACACGCGTGCCTGGATGGACGACACGCGTACCTGGATGGACGACACGCGTACCTGGATGGACGACACGCGTGCCCGGGGAGTCGACACGCGTGCCCGGGGAGTCGGCACGCGTGCCTGGGCGGTCGGCACGAGGTGCGCGGGCGTGCGACACGCGGTGCCGGCGTGTGGGACACGCCGAGGCTGAGCGCGGCGGTCACCCGTGTCCCACGTCGGGGTGCCTCGTGTCGCGTGTTCGGGTACCTCGTGTCCCGCGTTCGCGTTGTCATGGGCGCTCCTAGCCGATGTCCGGGTTGCCGAGGGTTTCGAGGCGGCCTTTGCCGGCGGGGCCTGCGAATTGCTCCTTTTGCGTGAGGTAGGCGAGGTAGAGGTCGTAGCCTTTGTGGCCGGTCGGGAGGTCGCTGACCGAGAGCACGCGGAAGCCGATCCCGACGGTCGCGCGGTACGGGTTGAGGTCGGCGTCGAAGGCCTCCTCGGTGATGCTCAGCTCGGTCAGCCGCATCGGCATGACCCGCTTGGTCCCCCAGACGAACAAGGTCAGCGGCGTCTCGACCGGGATCACCTCGAGGGTCCCCAGGCTCGCGAGCCGCTGGTTGGTCTTGATCTGCCCGGTGGACGGATGCACGAGCATCTCCAGGGCGGCGAGCTGCGGATGGATCCCGAACTCGGCGGCCACGTCCGGCTGGTCGGACGCGTCGAGCTCGGCGGTGAACTTCCAGGTCTCGATGGCCGGGCCCTTGAGCCGCAGCGCTTCGGTGCGATCGCCCTGCTCGGCGCCAGAGGCTTGGGGCGCGAGGCTGCGTTCGAGCGTGTCGGGATTGAACTGCAGCACGATGACCTTTTGGGACTCGCCCCCGCCGGGGTCGATCACGATCCCGGCGCGGACGGGCTTCGGCAGATCCGTATATCGGGTCATGGCAGTCCCCGTTCCTTGAACCCTCGGAGGACGTCTTTAGCCAGGTCGGCCAGGTCAGCGTCATCCCGTGCTATCGCTTGGATGGCCGGGATGAAGTCAGGGAGGCCGTAGTAAGTGGCCGCCCAGAGGCCAGCCTCCCGTATTTGGCCGTCCGTTGAGCGCAATGCATGCTCGATCAGACCGGCGAAATCGTCATCGCGCTCGGGTGGGGCGCCGAGCGCGGCGCGGAGCAGTGCCGCCTTCTTTTCGTCAAGAGTCGTCGCGTTCCGATGAGCGTCAAGAAGGTCGTCGTAGCTGAGTGGTCGCAACATTTCGGACAAGCTCTCCGCTATGTCAGCGACGTCGTCGACATCGTCTCCGCGCACTTCGAAGAACCGCGCTCCACTGATTCCGTCATCTACGTAGTGCATCGTCAGACCGGCGTCGATGTCCCAGATTACTTCGCGACGATCTCCGGAATCGGAGCGAAAGTCCTTTTCGCCGGCGCGAGTGAAACCCAGCCGTTCGGCGAGCGTGGCCACTTCCCCCGCCGTAACACTCGAAGGGAGGATCATTGACCTAGTCCTAACGTGGTCGGACATGGAACTCCAGACTTCGCTGTGCGTTGTTCGTCATCTCTTGGTCAGATCCTCCACAGTCAACCATCCCCATCTCACGAGCAGGATGTCCACTTGATCAGTGATGAACTTCGACGCGAAAGCCTGAGACTTCCCGGGCTCGAACAGTTGCTCGTCTTCCAGCGTCTGCTCGATCGCCCTGGTCAGCTTCTGCAACAGCCCAACCGGAGTTTCGAGTCTCTTCGACAGTTCTTGGTCGCTGAGTCCGGCCAAGTCCGGCCGGTTCCAGGTGGTCCGGGCTTGTTCGTACTGCGCGGGGCTGAGTCCCGCCATACCGGCCCTTCGTCGCATTACCGCGCGAATGCGTTCGTCCGGATCTTCGGAAGCGAGCAAGCCCTTCATGCTCCGGGACAACCGGGTGGACGCGAGTGTCGAAGCGTCCTTGACCATCGGCCCTTGTACTGAGATATCTCTCATGATCTGTGGTACGCCCGCGCCGGGTTTGATGATCCGTCGGATCTCGCCTTCCGAGGTGAACACCGCCGCCGGCCTCCGTTGCCCCTCGGCGGTCATCCGGACCAAGGTGAACAGTGCGGCCACGGTCGCTGCGTCGGATCCCTTCGGGAGTTCTTTGAACCGTCCTTGATGGATGAGCTTGGTAAGCTCCTGAAACCGGTCGTGTCCGATTTCATTGGCGACCTGGTTGAACAGGTCGGAGTACCTGCCCTTGCCTTGCTGAACCTTGCCGCTCAGTGGATCCACCGGCGACCAGATGCCCCCTCGGTCGCCTCGTTTGTTCCAGATCGCCAACTCGACGGGTGAGTCTTGGAGAACAACACGTTGAGCGGCCGTTCTGGCCTTCTTAGCTTCGGCGACTTGCTGGGTGATGCCGACTGGCGGCGTACCTTCTTGGGCCGCGACGACCGCCCTGCCCTGCGCGTCCCGGCGGACACCAGGCGGATCCTCCTTCTGTCCCTCCCGTGCCTTGCGTCGACTCAACACCTGATTGACTCGCTGCTCTACCTTGCTGACGATCTCCACTCCACGAAGCACCTCGGTATCGCTTACGTCGTCTTCCGGGTTCAGGGTCGCCCTGATCGGCTTGGTGTTCGATCCGCCCTTGAGTTGCAGGGAGGTCAGGTGATACCAGCGCCGCATCGCGCCGAGAGCCTTGGTCAGAACGCTCTTGCTGACACCGCGCCGGAGCAGGAAGTGAACCTTTGGCCTGATTTTCGCGATGGCCAGCTGTAGACGTCGTTCTTTCGCTTGTGGACTGTTTTGCTCGTCGCGTTTTTTCTGCTTCTTCTCCTGGCGCTGCTTTGCCTTCGCTTTCCACTTGTTCTTGAGGCCCCGGTACTTGTCGCGGGCCTTCTTGGCCGCGTTCTTCAGGCCCTTGCCGAGCTTGCTGTCGGCGACCTTCTTGCCGATCTTCTTCAGCGTCGACTTGACCTTGTCGACGCCCTTGCGCACCGCCGCCTTGGCCTGCCCAAGCACACCCTTCGCGCCAGGCCGCGCGGGCTTCCCTGACCGACCAGGACGACCGGGACGAGCCGGGCGACCAGGACGACCAGGGCGCGCGGGACGGCCTGGCCTAGTGCGCGCACCCTTGGGCTTCAAAGCCTGACCGACCTTCTTCAGGCCGGTCCGGGCCGCGTTGATCATCTTGCCCGCGCCCTTGCGTGCGCCCTTGCCGGCGCGGGCGAGGGCTTTCATGATCTTCTGCGCGATGCCCTTGAGGGATTTGCCGACGCCCTTCGCGGCCGAGGCGAGCTTCGCCATCAGGAAGTTCGTGATGAACTCGAGCAGCGCGACCACGCCCGCGGCCACGGCTTTTGCGAAGAGGCAGGCGGCTGGGCCTGCCTTGACCGCTTTGACGAACGCGATGAAGGCGCCGATCGCCGCGAGGATCTTGCTGATCGTGCCCCAGGCCGCCATCAGGCCTTGGATGACCGCGAGTACCGCTCCGGCCGCTGGGATGATCAGGGAGACCAGGCGCTCGATGACGACCGTGACGATCATCATCGGCAGGGCCGCGATCAGTGCGTCCCAGGCCATTTTGCCGATCTTGGCCATGGAGAAGCAGCCTTTGATCAGGATGTTGATCACGGCTTTGCCGAGGCCGAGCACGGCTTCGACCTTCTCGTTGAACCAGGTCTTGACCGCGCTCTTGATCGCGCCCCACAGGAACTCGCGGATGCCCTGGGTGGCCGCCGAGACGAGCTTGCCGATCCAGGTGCCGACTCCGGTGGACGCGATGTCGGCGATGATCGCGGCGAACTCGCCGAGCATCTGGATGGCGGCTTTGGCGAACTCGATGGCCGCGTTGACGGCCTTGCGGACGATTTCGACCGCTGCTTTGAGGCCTTTCTCCAGCAGCCGCAACAGGCCGGTGAGAGCTTCCGCGAGCTTGTTGAGGAGGAACTCGACGCCGGCCTTGAGCGCGTCGGCGAGTTTGTTGACCGTGGCTATGGCCGCGTCGCGGAGGTTTTCGATGTCATTGCGTATTCGGGCGGCGAGTTCGGGGAAGAAGACCGCGAGTGCGTCGCAGAGGGTGAGGAGGACGTTGGCCAGTGCGTTGATGAGGCCGACGATCGCCTTGCGGGCCAGGTCGATCAGGCCGGTGACGATGGTCGCGAAGGTCTTGATGATCGTGTTGACCAGTGCCACGGCCGCGTCGAAGATCTTGGTGATCGCGTTGAGCAGGCCCTCGAAGAAGCTGGTGACCTTCGAAGCCAGCCAGCTGAAGAAGCCTCCGCCTTCGGATTCCTTCTTCTTGGCCTCTTTCTCCTTGCGTGCCTTCTCTTCGGCTTGCTCGCGCTCGTGGGTGATCTTGTCGTTGTCCTCTTTCTGCCGCTCGTCGACCTTCTTGTCGCCGTCGGTCTTCTCCTTGTGTATCCCCGTTTTGGCGTTTTCGTGCTCTTCGTCGGCCTTGGTGTCGGTTTCGGTGATCTTCTTGTCTTGTTCGGACCGCCATTCCGCGCGCTTCGCGGCGGCGTCCTCGGCGACTTTGCCGCGCTCGGCCGCCTGCGCCTCCGAGTTCTCCTGGACCGTGCGGGTGACCTCGGCCTCGTGGTCGGCGTTCGCCTTCGCCTCGGCCTGCTGCTGGGTCTGGCGCTCGGTGCCCATGGCCGTCTGACCCTCGGCGACGCCTGCCTGGATCTGCGGTCCGCGCTCCTGCTGTGCGACGACCGCGACACCTGGGTCGGATGGCCCGGCTTGGGCGGCGGCCGGGCCGCCGCCGGGGGCGGACGGGACCTGCGCCGACAGGGTCTGTGCCGGGGCGTTCGGGAAGATCTGGTTCTCGCCGAGTGGTTTCGCCGCTTCCCGCTGGCCGGTGGTGTGGTACTTCGTCGACGCGTCCCGCAGCTCGGTCGCCTGCTGGTCGGTGCGTGCCGGGTCTTGTTCGCCGGTCAGCTCGACGTGCTGGCCTTCGACCTTGGCCTGCAGGCCGGGATCGGTCGTCGGCACGTTGTCGACGGCCTGCTGGACGTTCTTGACCTCCTCCGCCGAGATCTGGCCTTCGGCGTTGCCCGCGACATGCGGCCGGGGCGCCTGGCTTGCCTGGTTCTGGCCTTGGACCTGCTCCTGCTTCAGCTTTTCCTGCTGCTCGGCCCGCTGTGCTTCGGCCTGAGTGAGCGTGACCTTCTCGAATTCGCCCGCGGGCTCGGCGGTCGGCTGGCCGTCCAAGGTCTGCGGCGCGCCGGACGGGCGCTGCATGGTCGGGGGCGCCGCCTGCAACGCGGACTGCTTCTCGCCGACGTCGTGGGAGACCGCGCTGTCCACTGAGGACAGCGACGACGCCATCTGGTCCGGCGGCAGCGTCGACACCGTGGCCAGCGCCGACTCGGGCGGCTGCGCCGAAACGTCGGGCGGAGCGGGCTTGGGTGCGGGTTCGGCGGCGGGCGCCGGAGCACCGCCTCCGCCACAACCACCGCCTCCGGCGTCAGGTTCCGTGGTCGGTGCGGGTGGCCCTTCGCAGCCGCCCCCGTCACGCTCCAGTGACGCTTCGGGTGCCGGGTTCGCGGTCGGCTCGGCCTCGCCTGGGACCTCCGCAAGGTCCTGAGCAGTGGGAACCTCGGCAGGCCCGGCCTCTGCCTCGGCGGGTTCAGGCTGGACCGGTTCCGGCGCCTCCTGCTCGACGGGTTCGGGCTCGATCGGGGCCGGAGTGGCCGCCGGCGCGGTGGCGGGATCGGGGCCGACTTCGGCGTCGAGAGGCTGCTCGGCCGGTGGCTCCTCGGCTTCGACCGGCTCGGGGACCGCGGGCGTTTCGTCGGGGGACTCCTCCTCTACCTGCTCGGCCTTGGTCGGCGGGGGAGCGGGGAAGCTCGGCGCCTGCTGGGGAGGCGGCGGCGATCCGCTGGCGGGCAGCGTGAGGTTCTCGGCCGTCGGGACCGCTGAGACGTCCAAATCGGACTGGGGCAGGCTGTCTTCCGGCTTGAGCGCGGGACGTTCCGGCTCGTCGTCCTCGGTCTTGGGCTCCTCGGGCTCGGGGAGCTCGACCTCCTGGTCAGCCGCGGGCTCCACGCCGATGGGTCTTTCCTGCTCCTCGACGCGTTCGTCCTGCTCCGGCCGGTCGACGCCGTGCTGGACCAGCGGGCTCTCCGGGGCCGTGGCTTCCGCTTCGACCTTCTCGGGCTGGGCGGGTGCCGGTTCCGCGGTCGCCATCGCCTCCGCGGGCATCGGGGTCGCACCGGCGGCAGGACCCTGACCGGCCGCGGGCATGGCGCCCGGCGCTCCGGGAGCCATCGCGGCCGGGGCCTCAGCCGCAGGCTCTGCGGAAACCTGCTCCTCAGCAGGCCTTTCCTCCGCAGGTTTCTCGTCCGAAGGCTTTTCTTCCTCCGGCTCTTCCTTCTCTTCTTCCTTGGGTTTCTCTTCCTCAGGCTTCGGTTCTTCGGACTCGGGCTTCTTCTCGGCAGGGGGCTTTTCTTCCTCGGGCTCCTTGGCCGGCGCCTCCGGTTCGGGCTTCTCCTGCACGGGAGGCTCAGGCTCGGGTTCAGGCACCGGCTCGGGCACCGCCGGTGTCTCCACCGGCCCGCCCGCGGCGGCCTGGTCCGCCTCCTCCACCAGCTTCACCAGCTGCGTGAACTCCGGCGACGGCAGCCGCAGCTCCAGCTTGACCAGCACGGTGTGCCGGAGTTCCGGCGTGAACCGGCTCAGCTGGCCGCGCACCCTCCCGGACAAGTCGCCGGGATCGCCACGCAGGCTGCGCAGCACGCCTGCGACCAGGCGATCCACCAGTGTCGCCGGGTCGAGCTGCTCGGTCCGCATCCGGTCGGCGTCGACGGTCGCGTACCGCATCCACGCCGCGCCCTGACCTTGCGAAACCTCCGTCCGCGGCTCATCCGATCGCGCGATCTGCTCGGCTTCCCGCTCCAGTGGTTCGCTGGGCAGACTGACCGCGCCGGAGTCACGGCCTGCCCACACGGCGCCTCGCGCGTCGGGCACCTGGACGGTGTGCAGCAGCTCGTGCACGAGCAGCCTGCGCCCGTCCGTGGTCTCGGGCCGGAACAGCGCCTGCCCGAAGAAGATGTCCTGGCCGACCGTCACCGCGTCCGCGCCCAGCAGCTCGGTGACCGCCGCCGCGTCGGAGTCGTTGTGCACGCGGACGCGGCCGAAGTCGTGTCCCAGTCGCGATTCCAGCTCGCGCCGCAAGCTCGGGTCGAGCGGATGGCCCGGTGAAGCGAGCACCTCGCGCAGCTCGCGTGGCGGACGGGCGGGCTTGGCCTGCTTCGGCTTGTTCTCCTTGGCAGGCTCGGCCGGTTTCGCGACGGCGCGGGTCATGGCGCACCCCGCAGGAGTCCACTGTGGACCGACCGGGCGAGTGCCGTGCCCAGCCGGTGCGCGGACGCCGACGCCGGGACCTGTGGCGCCCGCGTGACTTCCGCGTCGTATGCCGCCGAGCCCGCGCCGCGCTCGGTCACCAGCCTGGTCAGCTCGTGCTCGAAGGCCGCGAGCAGCTTGTCGCGGTTGATCCCGTCGAACCCGGTGAGCACCAGTTCGCCGATCTCCACGGTCACGTCCATCCCGCCACCTCCGAAGAGGTGAGCGAGCGTTCGAGCTTCAGGTACTCGCTGCGCGCGGCCGCCAGCACATGCCGCATCGCCAGTGGTGCGGACTCTTCGGCGGCCAGGAACGCCGCGGACAGCGCGACGTTGCGGATGCTGCCGCCCGCGACCGTCAGCTGGGCCAGCAGCCGCATGTCCAGGTCGCTGACCGGCGTCGACGGCGGGATGACCCGCTGCCAGATCTCCGCCCGCTCGGTGACACCGGGAAACGGGAAGTCCACCACGAACCGGATCCGCCGCAGAAACGCCGTGTCCAGCGCCTTCTTCATGTTGGTGGTGAGGATCGCCAGCCCGCGATAGGCCTCCATCCGCATCAGCAGATAGCTGACCTCGATGTTGGCGTAGCGGTCGTGGCTGTCCTTGATCTCGCTGCGCTTGCCGAACAACGCGTCGGCTTCGTCGAACAGCAGCAGTGCGCCGCCACTCTCGGCCGCGTCGAACACCCGGCGCAGGTTCTTCTCGGTCTCGCCGATGTACTTGCTGATCACCTGCGACAGGTCGATGACGAACAGGTCGAGCCCGAGTTCACCGGCCAGCACCTCGGCGGCGAGCGTCTTGCCGGTGCCGCTCGTGCCCGCGAACAAAGCGGTGACGCCGAGCCCGCGCCGCAGCACCGACTCGAAACCCCAGTCCTGGTACACCTTCGACCGCTGGCGCACATGCGCGACCATCTCGTCGAGAATCCGCCGCTGCGGCGCGGGCAGCACCAGGTCCGCCCGTGTCGCGCGCGGCTCGATCCGGTGCCCGAGTTCGTCGAGCGCGATCCGCGCCTGGGTGAGCCCGGCCTGCCAAGCGGTGGTCCCGTCGCGCCGGACGCTCGTCCCCGCGGTCCTGATCTCGTGTGCGGGCAGGGAGAACTGCGCGACCAGATCCTGCAGCTGACGCTCGGTCCCACTGCCGTTCAGCTCCGCCTTCCACAGCGCGCGCTGCTCGTCGGCCGTCGGCCGGGTCACCGTGACCCTCGGCCATTCCCGGCCAGGCACCGGGTCTTCCGCCGAAACGACCACCGGTGTATTCAGACCGGCCACAAAGGACTGGGCGGCGGCGCCCTCGACGAGCAGCGCGGCGGGCAGGAGCAGCGATTCCCGTTCCCACAGCCGGGAAAGCGCCTCACGTTCGGCGGGAATGGTCGGCAGGTCTTCGGCGGTGACCGCGTGCAGTCCGATCCCGGCCTGCCGCGCGGCAGCCGCGGCGACCTCCCAGCGAGTACGCCGATCCGCGCCGATCAGCTGGACCTGGGGATCGTCGTCGAGGCGGGTCCACAGCTCGGCGATCGACCTGGCCGCGGTCTGCTGGGACACCGGGAGCCCGGCGGGCGTGGCGACCTTCGACAGCAGGCCGTGCAGCCTGCTGTCGACATAGGGCACTCCGGCCAGGAAGTGCAGCACCCGCTCGTCGATCCGGAGCCTGCCCATGGTGAGTGACGGCTCGGGGTCCAGCTCGACCAGCCGCCACCGCCGCAGGGGCGCGACCGGGGTGAGCGCGCTCCAGTGC
Source organism: Amycolatopsis sp. NPDC059657 (assembly GCF_042734395.1). Taxonomy (NCBI): domain Bacteria; kingdom Bacillati; phylum Actinomycetota; class Actinomycetes; order Pseudonocardiales; family Pseudonocardiaceae; genus Amycolatopsis; species Amycolatopsis sp. NPDC059657. The sequence goes on from NZ_JBHWEB010000028.1 coordinate 72,381, forward strand.
GCGTCCTCGAAAGCCGCCAACGCCAAGGAGAACGTCGGGTACGCGCGCTGTGGGTCACCGCCGGCCGCGGCACAGCGCGCGGCCGCGCTCGGGTCGAGTTCGATCGCGGCCGTGAGGACCACAATGGACCGTTCGAAGGAGCTGAGACCGAAGCAGGAGCACAACGTGTCGAGTGCGGAGAGTTCCTCGGTGGGCTCTTCCGGCTCGGCGGGGGCTCCGGCGTGCGCGTCGAGGCGGGCCAGCACGGCACGGACCGCCGCCGCCAGCGCACGCTGATGCACATCCCCCCGCACTGACACGTCGCCTCCCTCAGCCGGTGATGTCCAGCGTCGGCCCGCTGAACGTGCCGTCCTTGATGTCGAGCGGGCTCTCCGCGCCGTCGACCTGCACCCGCACCAGGTAGCGCCCTGGCTTCGCTTCGGTGATGGGCACCAGGAACTCGTCGACCGGGCCCTCGCCGTTCCTGAGCGGGAACGGCGCCTCGAACTGGTAACCACGTGGCTTGCCCGCCGGGGTGCGCTCGTCGAGCAGCAGCATGATGCGCTGTTCAGGCCCGGCCGGGATGTCAATTTTGATCTTGGCCTGACCTGCGACGATGCTCGCGCTCGTCACGCGCGGGCGCCGGACGTACGGCGCCATGTTGGATTCCAGCCATGGCTTGGCCTGCGCCGGACGGCCGATCTGGACGTCGTACCGCAGCTGCACCGGGTGGATACCGGGTGGCAATGACGGTTGCCCGAGCACCACCAAGTCCTCTGTGGACCGCAGCACGGGTGCGCCGACCCCGCCGATGAGCGCGCTCATGCCCGGCCTGGCGAGCCCGGAGCCGAGCAGGGCGAGTTCGCGGTCCTTGGTGATCGGATCGTCGCCCGGCTGGGTGCCTGCCGGGGCGCCCGCCGGCAAGGACAGCACCTTGTCGATGACCGGCCGGACGAAGGCTTCGACCGCGATCTGCCGCCGCAGCACCGGCTTTCCCGCACCGGGCACGGACTCGCCGTCCAGCAGCACCGCCGTGGCCTGGTAGACCACGGACAGCGCGAACGGTGTCTGGATCATCGTCGACCACAGCTTGGACATGTCGTCGAGGTCGAGCGCGGTGGGCGTGAACCGCACCCGCTGGGGTGCGGCCGAGAGATTCGAACCGACGAGATGCGCCAGTACCTGCGCTTCTTCGATGTGCTGCCGGGACAGCGTGGGGTGCTCATGCAGGCTGCGGGTGACCGCGCCGAGCAGCCGTTGCGGCTCCAGCTCGGCCTCGTTGCCGTAGAAGCTGATCAGGTAGTGCAGGTCGAGCGCGTGCTGCGGACGTTTGAGCACCGTGCCGTCCGCCGCGCGGGTCACCGCGTCGTGGTTGCGCAGCGAGCCGTTGGGCGTGACCTGATAGAGGAACAAGGTGATCAGCGGCTCGGCGGGGGGATCGGCCGGTGGCTTGCGTGCGTCGACGTTCACCGGGAGGTCCGCGTCGGCAGCCGCTTTCGCGACGAAGATCTTCAGCGCCGCGGTGACCGTGGCGACGGCGAGGAAATTGCTCATCTGCGGCCCTCCTCGGACAGGTAGCGCTCCAGGCTCACGGCAGGCTCGGCGCGCGATGGCCGCGTTTTCGCCGCCGGTTTGGCGGCCTCGGTCGCCTTGACCTCGACCCGCCCGATGGAGATCCGCACCGGCGGCTGAGGCGGCGGATCTCCTCGGCGGGCGGCGGTCTCCGGTGCGCGGCGGGCTTCGCCGGGCAGCGCGGGGACGACCACCGTGGTGGTGGACGGCAGCAGCGTGGCCGACGGTTCGCCGGGGGAGACGCTGACGTTCACGGTGGTCAGGTGCTGTTCGGTGACCTGCTCGACGCGGGTTTCGCCCGGCTCGGTTCGAGGCTGCCCGGTGACCACGGGCGGCTGCGGCCTGAGCACGGAGGTGGTCGTGACCTGGCGTGCGGCCGGAACCCACGGCTTGGCAGCCGGGGCCGTTGCCGCGATCGGCGTCGCAGGGATTTCATTGTGGGTTTCGATGGCGGCGACGGCAGGAGGGGAAGGAACCTGCGCGACCGGCGTGGGGGAGCGTCGCGATGGCGCCGCGACGAACTCCTCCTGTTCGAGGCCGTTCGTGAACTGCTCGAACGGTTGCGGCAACCGCGGCACGACGAGTGCTTCGCCCGCCGGGGCCGGGCAGCCGGGCACGCTGCGCGCCAGCAGCCGGTCCAGGAAATCAGCCATGACCCACCAGTTCCAGGTAGAACCGGCGCCTCGTCGGGCTGAGCGCCAGCACTTCGGGCTCGGCCCAGCCGTACGCCGAAGCGAGCAGGTGGACCTCCAGCATCACCGCGCGTGCCCAGGCGTCGAGCTCGGCCCAGAGGTAGGACACGATGTCGACGGTCGCCGACGTCGTCCGTCCACATTCGACACACGGCATGGTGAGCCGCACATCGGCCGCGGAGTCGGCTTCCGCCAGCGAATCGGCCATCGCCGTCTGGGCCGCCGCGGGCAGATCGTCCACAGAGGACGGCTGACCGCGGTGCTTCGCTTCGATCGTGCACCGGGTGACGAGCTCACGCCGCGCCCCTTCGGGACCGGCCGCGGCCGCGGCGAGGAGGTCGCCTGACGTGGGCAGGCGCAGCCGGATCGCCCAATCGCCGCTGTGTGCCAGCACTTCCGCGGGCTCGTCCATCGCACCTCCCAGCACATTGCCGACGTCGAAGCCGAATTCCTGCTCTGTCTCACAGTCCAGGCAGGTCACCCTGCCGTTGAGCCGCTCGCCGAACAGCGTGCGGCGCAACGAGAACAGCTCGCGGTCCCGCCTGCCGACGGGCACTTCCAGCCGCCCGCCGTCCTCGGCGCCGGTGAGCGCGTGCAGCAGCACCGCGCGCCGCACCGGGCCCGCCGCGAGGCCCGCTTCCCAGGTGGCCAGCAGTTCCGTCGGCTCCGTCGGCGAGGGCACCGGTCACGCCGGGAACTGGATGGACGGCTCTTCTGGCTCGGCGACCTCCTGGTCGCGCTCCCAGCCCTCGTTCTCCAGCTTGAGGCTCTGGATGGCGACCGCGTTGGCGTTGGCGTCCAGCTCGCCGAGTATCTGGTACTCGGCCACCCACGCCCGGTAGATCTTGTAGGCGACGGCGACCTGACCGGCCTCGTTGAGCACCTGGATGACCAGGTCCTTGCGGAAGTCGCGCAGCGAGGACTCGGAGCCCTTGCCCTGCCCGACCATCCAGACCTTGTTGGCCCAGCGGTCGAACTCGACGTCGTGGGTCACCCCGCGCTCGAGAGTGATCGCCTCGAACTCGGTGCGCCCCGCCGACTTGCGAGGCGAGCTGGCGTCGCCGCCGTTGCGGTGCTTGACCACCTCGGTGGTGCGCTTGAGCGGGCTGATCTTGGAGATGCCCGCGACCGTGCGGCCATCCCACAGCACGAGGAACTTGAAGTTCTTGTAAGGGTCGAACCGCTGCGGATTGACGGTGAACTCAGCCATGGTTTCTCCTAGACCTCGATCTGCCCGGCGAGCTGTTCGATCTTGATCACCACGAACTCGGCCGGCTTGAGCGGAGCGAACCCGACGAGCACGTTCACCACCCCGCTGTTGATGTCGTTCTGCGTGGTGGTTTCCTTGTCGCACTTGACGAAGTAGGCGTCGCGCGAGGACACGCCCTGGAAGGCGCCGCGCTCGAACAACGCGTGCATGAACGCGCCGACGTTGAGCCGGATCTGCGCCCACAGCGGCTCGTCGTTGGGTTCGAAGACCACCCATTTCGTGCCGCGGTAGAGGCTCTCCTCGATCATCAGCGCGAGCCTGCGCACCGGCACGTACTTCCACTGCGACGCGAGCGCGTCCGCGCCTTCGAGCGTGCGCGCGCCCCATACGACGGGGCCGATCACCGGGAAGCTGCGCACGCAGTTGACGCCGAGCGGGTTGACCAGCCCGTTCTCCGGGTCGGTCATCGGCACGGTCAGTGCGCGCGTACCCGCGAGCCTGGCCTCGGTGCCCGCCGGCGCCTTCCAGACGCCGCGTTCGCTGTCGGTGCGTGCCATGATCCCGGCGACCGCGCCGCACGGCGGGAACGCGCGCAGCCTGCCGCTGAGCTGGTCGACGAGCTCCAGGTGCGGGAAGTACAGCGCCGCGTAGTTGCTGCGCACCGAGTCGAAGGTGCCGAGGTTCGCGCGTGCCTGGTCGAGCGTCTTCCACGCGGCGGGGCTGTCCACCAGCAGGAACATCCGCTTGTCCTGGCAGAGCCGCTCGGCCGCGGCGATGGTGGCCACCATGTCGTCGGCGCTGAACGCGTTGATCTCCGGCAGACACAGGATGTTCACGTCCTCGAGCGCGCGCAGCGCGTTGATGCCGGTCTTGGCACTCTCGCTGCCGATGATGTCCCTGAACGTCGGCGCGCTGCCGTTGACGCCGGCGGTGCCTTTGCCCTGTGCTCCGACGTCCGCGGTGGCGCCTACCTGGTACGCGGTGACGTTGGGCGAGGTGCTGAGGCTGAGCTTGACGGCCGCGGAGCCGCTGAACTCCAGGATCGTGGCCGGCGTCGTCGAGCCGGAGACGATCTGCAGCCGGTTGCCCATGACGGTCACCTTGATGGCGCCGAAGGTGCGGTCGCCCGGCGTGTCGGCGATGCCGCGCAGCGCGTTCTCCAGCAGCAGCGCGAGCTCGGCCAGTGACTTGGGGACGGGCACGTCCTTGAGCGTGATCTTCTGGGTCTTGCCCGTGCCGCGCAGGGTGACGGTGATTTCGCCATTGGGATCGGGCAGTGGGGCCGCGGTGTCGAAAGCGCCGGATACCGTGCCGGTCGGCTCCGGCCGATTCTTCACTGCGGCATCCGGGTGACTCACCCTGATCAAGCTCGACGCGGAATTGATCACGTCGACCGCGTACCGGACATCCGTCTTGTCGAGGGAAAGGTCGGTGAAGCTTTCCCGTGGTGATCCACTCGCGCCGAATACTTGAAGGTTGAACGTTTCCGTCGGATTCTTCGTCGCGTAGTCGACCGAAACCCGCAGTTCATTTCCCCACGCGCCCGGTTCTTTCGCGGACACGATCAGCGCGGGGCCAGCCGGGTCCTGCGGGCTCGCGGTGGTGTTCTTCAGTACCACCGACGCGTTGCCCGCGCCCGCCGCGACCCGCACGACGATGCCGATCGAGCCGCCGTTGAGGAAGAACTGCTGCACGGCGTAGCTGACGGCGCTATTCGCGGCCAGGCCGCCGAAACGGCGCTCGTAGTCGGCGAAGCTGGTGATCGTCACGGCCTCGTTGACCGGGCCCTGGGTGGTGTAGCCGACGAACGCCGTCACGGAGGTGGAGACGGCCGTGATCGTGCGCACGCGGCTGGGTAATTCCTCGATGTAGACACCAGGGTAGGTAGGTGTAACAGGCATGCCGGCTCCATCTGTCGTCCACACGGCGCCGAAAACGCCGCGGCGTACCGAAAAGAGTGTGGGCGCCAGCCAATACCGTTGTCCGGGCATGCCGAAATGGCCGGACACCGTTCGTGAATCCCCCCGCCACATCCCCTCAATCGCCCGTGGCGCCCCAAAGGATCTCGCTAGCGATGCTTATCCCGATCACCGTCCGCGTCAAGCGGATCGGCCAGCTTCATTCCGGCGGACTCACATGATTACCCGGATGGGCCAATGCGGTGTTCACCGCATGCTCGATCGTTTGCCCGAAAGGGCGGAGATCAATTCATAATTGATCTCTCAATTGTCCACTGTGGAGAATTGACGCCATTTACGCTTGGTATTCGAAAGGTCGCGGCCTGCTCCTGGACGCGGTGCGGTCGGGCTTCATCGGTCCCGATCCGGCGTGTCGTGCCGGATCGTCGAACAGGCGGTGACCGCGGTGATCAAGTCGAGCTGGCGGGCGAAGCGGTGTCAAACCGTGGACGACCTCCTGCGGGACGCGTCGCGCGTTCGGCGACGTAAAGGAACCTTTACCATCGGCCGCGCGTTGGGCGGGTATGACGGAGCCGCTGACGGTCGAGCTCGGCCCTCGTGACCTGCTGGTCGTCGCCGGTTTGCCCGGCGCGGGCAAGACCACGATGCTGCGCGAGGTCCGCGAGCTGCCGGTGCTCGACTCCGACCAGGTCCGGGCCAGAATGCGCGTGCTGCTGCCCGCATGGGTGCCGTACCGGTTGTATCGCCCGATCGTGCACGCCTGGCATCGGCTGCGCGTCGTCGGTCACGCGGCCGGTGCCACCGGCCCGGTGATCGTGCACGAACCGTCGACCCGTGCCTCGACGAGAACGTTGCTCGCACTGGTCGCCGCGCTCACCGGCCGCCGGATTCACCTGCTCTGGCTTGACGTCACCGCGGAAGAGGCGCTCGCCGGTCAACGCGCTCGCGGTCGCCTGATCCGGCCGCGTTCGTTCGCCCGGCATGTCCGCCGGGCCGAACGATTCCGCCGATCGCTGCTCGCGCACCGGGTTCCGGCCGGCTGGAGCTCGGCGCGAGTGACGACCAGGGGTCGTGAGTGGTACTGCCGGTCAGAACCGGCCGTATCACTCACGAGTAAGTGATCCCCGGAAACGCCGACCGAGCCGCCTGGAACTGGCTTTCCCACGACGACGGCCAGCCGAACGCGGTGGTGGCCAACGGCTTGAGGTTGACGCCCGCCGCCCCGCTCATGAAGTGCACGAACTCGCCCCAGTTCATCCCACGCGTGAAGTCGTTGCCACTGCGGGGGAAGTACTTGCCCAGCAGCCCATAGAACCTCACCATGACCTGAGCGTGCCCACGGTCACGCCACAGCGGGTAGAACCAGTCCCGGAACCAATGCGTCCCGGCACGCGGGAAGCCGTCGACATGGTCCGCCGACATCATCCGGTTGTGGAAAGACTGAGCCTCGGCCGTCATGCCGAGCGAGACATAGACGTCGTAGATGAAGAACTCCATCCACTTGCTGTCCTGCCACAGCCCGAACGCGGGCGACCCGTGCTTGCCTGCCGCGATGCTCTCCACGACATGCCCCGCCTCGTGGGTGGCGACCTCGTATTGAGGCTTCGCCCAGCCATTGCCGCCGACGTCGCTGACGTTCCGGTAATCGTGGGACGAGTCGTACACGGTGGACGGATGGCCGCCGTAGTACTTGGCCTCATGGTGGATCGAGTACAGCCGATCGGACGTCATCAGGTTGCCCGAGTTGCCGTAGGTCTGCTGCGCGTACTTCCACATCCGCGTCAGGTACGGCAGTGCCCAGTCCTTTGTGGACGCCGGGACATCGTTGTCGAAGTACAGTGCGACCGTGTCGTTGTAGCCGGCCAGCTTGAGCGTCTGGACATGCTCGAACCAGTGCTCTTTCCAGGTCGCCGGGGGAGCGGCGGCCGCGTCGGCGGTGCTCGGTACCGTGCAGGCGAGCGCGAGAGCGCAGGCCAGCGCGAGAACTTTGCGCATGAGTGCCCCACTTCGTCTCAGTGGGCATGGGCGGCTACCAGTTGGCGGGTTCCGCCAGAGCGTAGGTGGCCGCGATGCGTGCGTGGTCGTGGAAGATCGAGAGCACGCTCTGCCCTGCGGGTTTACCGTCACGCCAGCCGGTGCAGTAGATCCCCGATGACCAGCGCATGGTCTTGGAGGTCTTGGGCAGCACCGTCTGGGTTCTGCTGACCTTCCTGGCGCCGTTGACCCAGACCTCGAACGCGCCGGAGTCCTTCGCCAGCTTGAAATGGGTGACGATGCGGATCCAGGTCCCGCGCAGGCCGGAGATGGACCCGATGGTTCCGCTGATCCCACCGGAACCGCCGTACTTGAGCTGATCGTTCTGCACGTACATCAGCAGCCAAGGGCCTTCCGGGGCTTCCGGCGACCACTGCTGGAAGGTGACGTTCTGGTTGTGCCACTGCCAGTTCGGCGGCAGGTGGATCGCCTGGCCGTAGTACTTGTCCTCACCGACGGACTGCGCGCCGCTCTTGAGGGTCTCCGAGTGGTAGCCGCCGGTCTCGTTGATGTACGTCTGCTTCGCTTCGATCGCGGTCGAGCCCTTGTACGCCGGGCTCGTCACGTTCCTGATCACGCCGTCCTTCTGCGCGTACGAGGAACTCCAGCCGGAAAGCGTGCCTTCGTTCTGGAAGTAGACGCCGGCTGGCAGCGCGTTCGCCGAGCCGGGAACCCCGGCCAGCGCCGCGGCCGCGAGCGCGATCGTGACCGCCATTCGCAGTGCCATTCACCCAAGGTAGCGGCTAGACATCCGATCTAAAACTTATAGTTGGAAAGTTGTCCACCGGACAACCTGGCCGGAGTCAGGTTGTCGCGGTGGCAACCTCCTCAGTCATCGGATGAGACGCATCGGTAGTTCGCGCACTCCCCACGTGAAGTTCGACGCGGTGAACTTCGGCTCGCCGATCAGCTCGAGCGAACCGACCCGCGCGACGAGCTCCTCGAGGAAGATCGAGACCTCCATCCGCGCCAGGCGGGTGCCGAGGCACTGATGCCTGCCGCCGCCGAACGCCAGATGCCGGTTCGGCGTGCGGCCCAGGTCGAACCGGTCCGCGTCGGGGAAGGCCTTCTCGTCGCGGTTGGCCGACACGTTCCACACGGTGACGCGGTCACCCTCGCCGATGTCGGTGTCGCCGATGCGCGTGGCGGCCATCGCCGTGCGCAGCACGTGGACGCCGGGCGTGGTCCAGCGCATGACCTCCTCGACAGCTGACGGCAGCAGCGCGGAGCCGCTCTGCCGTAGTCGTGACCACTGATCAGGGTGCTCGAGGAACGCGAGCACCGCTCCCGCCGCGGAATATCGGGTGGTCTCGTTGCCGCCCGCGAGCACGCCGTTGCAGTTGACGACGATCTCCTCGTCGGTGAGCGGACGCTTCCCGCCCGGCGCCGAGCGCTGGTCGTGCGCGATGCGGCTGACGAAGTCGTCACCGGGTTTCGCGCGGCGCTGGGCGACCAACTCGGTGAAGTACAAGAAGATCTCCGCGTGCGCGCACAGCCGGGCCTCCTCGTCCTCGCCTTCGAAAGCGGCGTTCATCGTGCCGCCCAGCCAGTCCCACTCCTCGCGCGGCACACCCATCAGCGCGCACACGACCCGTGTCGGTAGCCGCCTGGCGACCTCGACGAGGTCGACCTCACCGGCTTCGACGGCCTCGTCGAGTAGCGTTTGGACGATCCCGCGCGTGAGTTGTTCCGCGTGCGGGATCTCGCTCGGCGCGAAAGCCTTCGATAGGACCTTCTTAAGCTGAGTATGGTCGGGCGCGTCGGAGACGATCAGCATCCGCTGGGTCACCGCGGCCACGGCGCCGGGGTTCGTCCCGATCCGCATCCCGAAGCGGGAGCTGAACACGTCCGAGGCGTGGTACACACTCAGCGCGTCGTCGTAGCGGGTGACCGCCCAGAAGCCGCCGCCGTCCGGGTGAGGATGCCAGTGCACCGGGTCGTTTTCGCGCAACCAAGCCATATGCGTGAGGAAGCCCGTGTCCGCGAAGGACCGGTCATCGGTCAGATCGAGCACAGCAGGCTCCCCAGCAGCGGCAGCGTCAGCGGCACCTGTTCGGTGCCGAACAGGTGCCCGCCGGGGAATTGACGCCTGGCGAACTCGGCGGTCGTGTAGCGGCTCCACTCGTCCAGATGCCGCGCGGTGACGATGTCGTCGGTCTCGCCGCCCCACGCGTGGATCGGGGACGGCACGGCGATCTCGTCGGGCGTGACGAAGGTGGACACCAGTTTCGCGTCGCGGCGCAGGATGTCGAGTACGAACTCGCGGCTGTCCTCGTCGAGGTCCTCCATGCCGACCTGGCCGGCGTCGAGCAGCCGGTTGAGCGCGTCGTCGTCGCGGCGTAGATGCTCGGTGGTCGCCCACAGGTGCGGTGGCTCGCAGGCCGCGATGACCAAAGCGGACGGTGCCCGGTCCTTGAGACCCAGCCGCCTGGTCAGTTCGTAGCCGAACAGACCGCCGAAGCTCTCCCCGAACACCACCAGCGGCTGGTCGGGAGCCGTCAGCGCGAGGATCTCGTCGACGACCTGAGCGGCGGCTTCGTCCATTGAGGAGGGATGCGGCCGCGACCAGCGGTGCTCGCGGCCGGGCAGCTGCACACCGACCACCGAGACGGCGTCGCCGAGCTTGTCCTGCCACGGGCGGTAGCGCCCGCAGCCCGCGCCTGCGTGGGGGAGGCAGAGCAGCGTCGGGCGAGACGCCGCCCCGGGATGCCAGGTGACGAGCCAGGACTCGGGATTCACGAGGCCACCTCCGCGTCGGCGCGGCGGTCGAGTTCTTCTGCCAGCGTCGCCGGGGTCGGGTTCGCCAGCAGCACCGGGATCGAGAGCTTGAGCCCGGTGGCCTGGCGCAACGCCGCGACGATCCTCGCGGCGAGCAGCGAATGGCCGCCGAGTTCGAAGAAGTCGGCGTCGACGTCGTTGATCGGTTGCTCGAGCAGGTCGCTCCAGATCGCGCAGACCTCGATTTCACGCGGGGTGCCCGGCGCACGGCCGGTGAACCGCCGGGCGGCCGCGGACGCGCGGGCGAGCTCGGCTCGGTCGACCTTGCCGTTGGCGGTCAGCGGCAGCACGGGCACGAAGTCGACCGCCGACGGGACCATGTGTTCCGGTAGCCGGGTACGGCAGTGCTCGCGGATGAGCACGTTGCCCGTGGTCAGGTCGTGGCCGTCCGCGACCGTGACGGCGAGCCCTACCGTCTCACCCGATTCGAGCAAGAACGCGGCGGCCGAGGTGACGGCCGGTAGTTCGGCGGCGACCTGCTCGATCTCGGCGAGCTCGATGCGGAACCCGCGCACCTTCACCTGTTCGTCGCAGCGTCCGGCGAACTCGAGCTGACCATCCGTTCTGGCCACCACGAGATCGCCGGTGCGATAGAACCGCTCGCCGCCGACCCGTGCGAAGCGTTCGGCAGTCAAGTCCGGAAGATTCCGGTAGCCCAGCGCGACACCGTCACCGCCGATGTAGAGCTCACCGATCGTGTTGGCCGGCACCGGTTTCCCGTTGTCGTCGAGCACACGGACGGAGTAGCCGGGCAGTGGCGTTCCGATGGTCGAGACATCATCGCCACGCGCGGTATCGGACCACGTGGCCGCGATCGTCGTTTCGGTAGGGCCGTAGACATTGAGCACGCGATGGCGTTCCGAGAGGCGCTCGGCCAATACCTTAGGGCATCTTTCCCCGGCGACGATCACCACTTCCACGCTGGTCAGCGCGTCAATGCAGGGTGCGATCAGCGACGGGGTCAGCGACACCGTCCGAGGACCGATCGCGGTGATTCGCTGAGCGAGATCGACATGGTCCCCGTCCTCGGCGTTGAGGTCGACGATCGCCGTGCCCTGGCCGTGCAACAAGTGCAGAAAAGTGCACCAAAGCCAGCCGTCGAAAGCAGGAGAAAGCGGATTCAGTCCCATTCCTCCCGGGGTGAGACCAATGGTCGACAGCGCGTCGAGAAATATGCCCAAGCCCGCATAGCTGATTTCCACACCCTTGGGCTTGCCGCTGGTGCCGGAGGTGTAGATGAGGTATGCGCAACTGTCCCGATCAGCGAGAACGGGGGAGGTCGTCGTGGGCTCGGCACCCGTTTCCGGGTCGATCACCGGCAGTTCGGACGGCGCCGGGATTTCACTCGCGATCAGCACCTCGGCCTTGGCGTCTTCGAGGATGTAGTCGATCCGTTCGGCCGGGTTCCGGTCGTCGATCGGGACGGCGGTGGCACCCAGCCACCAGACCGCGAGCAGCGACGATGCGGCCAGCCGGGACCGGCCAGTTGTCACCGCGACAACAGTTTCCGTGCCGACGCCTGCTCGCGCCAGCGCCGTGACGATCGATCGCGTTCGCAGCGCGAGACCGTGAAAATCAAGCGACCCGTCGGGTGCGGTGAAGGCCGGCGCGGTGGGTGTCCGGCTGGACCAGTGGTCCACCGCGCCGAAGAGTCTGGCCACTCCGGGTTCTTTCTGGTATGCGGGCAGGGCGGCGTGAGTCATTCCGTTTCCTGTTCTCACCTGGGGTTTGCCGACAAATGACTGAAGTCGCTGCTTTCGCCCCCAAAATCGCGAGCAGCGCCTTGTTCGAGCGTTGAACGGCGTCAAACTACGTGCATTCCCGCTGACAGGCAACGGGGTGGCGTGAATTTCCTGGACTGCTGATCATCACTCACCCGTTCAAGGTAATTACTCCACTTGGGTGAGGGTTACTGTCAACGTACGGGCTAATCGTTAAATGTCGATTTATGTCTTACTGTCAGACGTGATTTCCGGGCGGAAATGTGGTCTTTTGGCAGTGGTGCCGAGCTCGCTCTTCGATTTCGAAATAATATGACAAACCATGATCGTTGATGGTGAACACTTGACGAGCGTTCCGCTCGCCGGTATGGTCTAGACCACATCGGTTGGATCCAGGTACGTGGTCTCCGGTGCCGTCTCAGATCCGCCCACTGGGAACCACAGCTCTGGATTGTGGAATGGAGCTGATATGAGTCTCAAACGCAAACTCACCGCCGCCGCCTTCGGTGCCGGCATCGTTCCATTGCTCATGGTGGCCGTACCGTCGGCGCCCGCCTTCGCGCACGGCTACATCTCGTCGCCGCCCAGCAGGCAGGCACAATGTGCTGCCGGAACACCGAAGTGCGGTGCGATCAAGTACGAACCGCAGAGCGTCGAAGGCCCCAAGGGCCTGCGCAGTTGCAGTGGTGGCAACGCGCGCTTCGCCGAACTCGACGACAACAACAAGGGCTGGAAGGTCTCGAGCGTCGGCCAGACGGTCACCTTCACCTGGAAGCTGACCGCCGCGCACCGCACCAGCACCTGGGAGTACTACGTCGGCGGCAAGCGCGTCGGCCTGATCAACGACAACAACCAGGTTCCGCCGAAAACCGTTTCGCACAAGGTGAACATGGGTGGCGTGAAGGGCAAGCAGAAGCTGCTCGCCATCTGGAACATCGGCGACACCGCCAACGCGTTCTACGCCTGCGTCGACCTGAACATCAGCTGATCGCCCGCACGGACCCGGCGGAGCCCGCGAAGGTTTCGCCGGGCCGCGCGAGTTCCTCGCGTGCTTGGTCGGGAGACAGTTTCCGGCCCAGTTCGAACTGTGCTCGGTACTCGTCTTCGCCGAGATTTCCCGTTGCGGTGGCGGCGATCCGATCGATGTCACCGTGTTCCGCCACGGGCAACGGCGCCCCGACGGACTCGCGTGCCGCATGAGCCGCGCCGAGCAGACGCGCGGCCCGTGCGTGCTCGCCGGCGAGCGCCTGCGCGCCCGCCAAGCCTTCCAGCGCCAATGCTTGCGCACGGAGATCACCCGTCGCGCGTGCGGCGGCGAAACCCTCCAGCTGCACCGACATCGCGGCGCCAGGGACGCCGCGCAACTCGGCGATGAACCCGAGCTCGGCCATGATCAACGCGACGCCGAGGTCACCGTCGATCTCGCGGCACCAGTCGAGCCAGGCTCGCAGGTGGCCTTCGGCGCGGTCGAGTTCACCTTGCCTGCGTGCGGTGAGACCGAGCCCGACCTCGGCGAACTGAACGCCGCGCTTGTGCGAATGTTCGGCGGCGATGTGCATCGCGCGGCGGTGCAGCTTCTCGGCCCTGTCATAGTCGCCGGTGAGGAGCGCGATCCGGCCGAGCCCCGACAACTCGTACGACATTTCGATGCGCAGCCCGAGTTCCTCGGCGCTGCGCAAGCCTTCGCGGTGAAGCCGGGCCGCTCGTTCGTAGTCGCCCTCGATCTCCGCGAGCGAGCTGAGCACGTCGGCCGCTTTGAGCTGACCCCAGCGATCGCCGAGCCTGCGAAACGCCGCGAGACTCCGCTCCCCGTCACGCTCGGCCGACGCGAGATCCCCGCGCGGACGTGCCTGCGCGGCGCGTGTGCTGAGCGCCGCGGCGACACCCCACTCGTCGCCGAGCGCGCGGAACCGGCTCAGCGCCTGGTCGAGAAGTTCCTCGTGGGCGGCCAGATCACCCGACCCGAGCAGCCCGGCGCTGAGGAACCACTCCGCACTGGCTTGGCCCGCCGGGTCGTTCGCATTCTCGAACAACGCGAGTGCCTGACGGGCTTGGCCATTGAGGTCGCCGCCATCGCCGAGCAGGACCGCGAACCCGGCCTGCCAAGCGGAGACCCGGGCTTTCAGCGCGGCGGGTGCGTCGCCGGTAGCCGCGAGCGCCGCGGTGAGGGAGCGATGGCCTTCGCTGAGCCTGCCGCGGAGATACCAGTACCAGGCGAGCGCGTCAGCCAGCCGGAGTGCGTCGGCTGCTTCGGCGTTTTCGAGCGCGGCGCGGAAGTTGGCCGCTTCGACGTCGAGGCGATCCAGCCACTGGCGTTGCTCGTGGCCGCGCAGCCGCGCCCGCTCGGCGAGTTCGAGGTAAAACCTCCGGTGTCCACTGAGGACTTCATCGAACTCGCCGGACTCGCGCAGCCGCTCGACGCTGTACGCGCCGACGGATTCGAGCAGTCGATAGCGCGGCCCCTCGGTGACCACCACGAGCGACCGGTCCACGAGCCGCGCGAGCACGTCGATCTCACCACCGCAGATGGCCTCGATCGCGTCGAGGCCCGCGCTCTCCGGGTGAATGGCGAGCCTGCGCAGTAGCGCCCGCTCGGGCTCGCCCAGCAGCTCCCAGCTCCAGTCGATCATCGCGCGCAGCGTTTGATGGCGAGCAGGAGTGCCACGATTTCCGGCTGCGAGCAGCCGGAAGCGATCGTCGAGGCGGTTGAGCAGTTCGGCGGCGCCGAGCGTGCGAACCCGGGTGGCGGCGAGTTCGAGCGCGAGTGGCAGCCCGTCCAGCTTCCGGCAGATGGCGGCGACCGTTTCGTCGTCAGCGGTGAACCCCGGGCCCGCTCTGGCGACGAACAACTGCACGGCACTGGTCTCGTCGAGCGGCGGAACCGCCCACACGGCTTCGCCCGCCAGTCTGAACGGCTCCTGGCTGGTGGCCAGGACGCGCAGCCGCGGAGCGGCGGCCAGCAGCTGGGCTGCGAGGTCCGCGACCTCCTCGATGACCTGCTCGCAGTTGTCGAATACGAGCAGGATCTCCTTGTCCCGCAATGCCTCCGCCAGCTGGGCTCGCAACGGCCCCGACGCCGGGGCCTCGCGAATGCCGAGCGCGTCCGCCACAGCGTCCGTGACGTGCCTGTCCAACCCGGCGAGTTCGACCAGCCTTGCCCCGTCGGCGAAGCGTGCCTCGACCGCCCTGGCGAGCTCGAGCGCGAGCCTCGTCTTGCCGACCCCGCCGGGCCCGGTGAGGGTGACCAGCCTGGCGTCGGCGAGCAGCGTACGGAGGTCTTCGACCGCGGTGGCGCGGCCGACCAGCTCGGTCAGCGGTGCGGGCAAGCCGCTGCGAGGTGACGGCGTGAGCGCCGGGTCTTGCTCCAAGATCGCCTGGTGCAGCGTGGTGATCTCGGGACCGGGGTCCACGCCGAGTTCCTCGGCGAGACGGCGCCTGAGATCACTGAGGCTTTCGAGCGCCTCGCTTTGGCGCCCGGCTCGGTACAGCGCGCGGACATGCAGCGCGCGCAGGCGTTCCCGCAGCGGATGCCTGCTGACGAGGTCGCCCAGCTCACCACCCAGCGGCTCACCGAGTTCGAGCTTCGCCTCGGCGAGGTCTTCGAGCGCGGCCAGCCGTTCCTCCTCCAGGCGCTGGACGGCCTGAAGCGCGAACGGCTCATCCGCGAAATCGGCCAGCGCCGGACCACGCCACAGCGCGAGCGCGTCGGCCAGCAGCGCGACCCGGCGGCGCGGCTCCTGGTCGCGTGCCTCGGCCACGAGCCGTCGGAAGCGGCGCACATCGACGGACTCCGTGCGCAGGAGGTAGCCAGGCGGCTGGTGGACGACCAGCTCGCGCGTGCCCGGTTCGGCGGCCTCCAGCGTGCGGCGTAGCTGGGAAATCTTGGTCTGCAGGGTGTTGGCCGGGTTGCCAGGCCGGCGCTCACCCCACAGGTCCTCGGCGAGCCGGTCGGCGGAAACCGGCGCGCCCTCGTGCAGGAGCAGGTCCGCGAGGAGGGCGCGCACCTTCGCCTCGGGCACCCGCACCGGGTCGCCTTCGGTGGTCCACACGGCCAGCGGCCCCAACACTCCGAATCGCACAAGATCGAACCTAGCGCGACCCACCGACAGTTTTCCGTGCGTGGACCATGCGCGGGCGTCGGCAAGGTGGTCCTTGTGAAAGAAGAAACCACAAAAACCCAGGTCACAGTCCTGGGACTGGGCGCGATGGGCGCCGCACTGGCGTCCACCCTGCTCGCCGCCGGTCACCCGGTGACGGTCTGGAACCGCTCAGACCGAGCGGTTCCGCACGGCGCGGTCCGCGCCGCCAGCGTCGCCGAAGCCGTCGCGGCGAGCCCGGTCGTGCTCGCCTGCCTGCTCGACGACCGTTCCGTCTACGACGCACTCGGCCCGTCCGCGGCGGCACTGCGCGGCAAGGCGCTGGTCAACCTGACGAGCGGCACGCCGGGCCAGGCGCGTTCACTGGCCTCGTGGGCCCGTGAACGGGAAATCGACTACCTCGACGGCGGCATCATGGCCGTCCCGCCGATGATCGGCGGCCCCGGCGCGTTCGTCTTGTACAGCGGCTCGCAGCCGGTGTTCGACACCTACCGGCCGGTGCTCGACGCGCTCGCCGACAGCCGCTTCCTCGGCACCGACCCTGGAATGGCGTCGTTGCAGGACATCGCGTTGCTGAGCGCGATGTACGGCCAGTTCATGGGCATCCTGCACGCCTTCGCGCTGGTCGGCTCGGCGGGCGTGACCGCGACCGAGTTCGCGCCGATGCTGAGCGGCTGGCTGACCGCGATGGGCGGGTTCGTCGCGGGTGCGGCGTCGCAGATCGACAAGCGCGACTACTCGATCGACGTCGTGTCCAATTTGGCCATGCAGGCCGCAGGCTACCCGCATCTGCTGGAAGCGGCGGTAGAACAGGGAGTCGACCCGTCGCTGCTGGCGCCCCTGGCACCGCTCTTGGACCGGCGGCTCGCCGACGGCCATGGGGCCGAGGCGATCACTGGTGTCATCGAACTTCTCTGGGAGGAAAAGTGAACGTAGCGGTAGTCGGCCTGGGCCCGATGGGTCAGGCGATGGCACGGACCTTCTTGGCACACGGGTACTCCACGACCGTGTGGAATCGGACACCGTCCCGCGCGGACGCTGTCGTGGCCGAGGGCGCGGTGCGCGCTGCGACGGTTGCGGAGGCTCTGCGGGCCGATGTGGTCGTGCTGAGCTTGACGGATTATCAAGCCATGTATGACATTCTCGGCGCGGAGGACCTGAGCGGACGGGTGCTGGTGAACCTGAGTTCGGACACTCCGTCCCGGAGCCGGGAGGCCGCGGCTTGGGTTGCTTCGCGGGGCGGGACGCTTGTGGTCGGCGGGATCATGGTGCCGTCGCCGTTGGTGGGGACTGAGCAGTCGTATGTCTTCTACAGCGGTCCGCGCGAGGTTTTCGACGGGGTTTCGGCTGTGCTGGCGGTGCTGGGGCGGCCCGACTATCGCGGGGAGGATCCAGCGCTGGCGCAGCTGTTTTATCAGGCGCAGCTGGATATCTTCCTGACTTCGCTGTCGGCGTTCCTGCACGCTTCGGCGCTGGTCGGGTCGGCCGGAGTCGCGGCCGCCGACTTTGTGCCTTACGCAGTCGAGAACTTCCAGATGATGGGGTACTACCTGGCGGACGCGGCGGCGGGGATCGACGCGGGGGAGTACCCGGGCGACCAGGCGAACGTGATCATGATGGGCGCCACGGCCGACCACATCGTCGGCGCGAGCCGGGACGCGGGCATCGACCTCGGCCTGCCCGCCGCGGTGAAGGCCCACTACGACGGGGCGATCGCGGCCGGGAACGGCCGGGCAGGCTGGACAAGCCTGATCGAGGTGATCAAGAAGGGCTCGTGAGGCCTGGTCCCGCCTGGGGTCGTGAGTGTTTAGGCCGGTTAGAACCGGCCGTACCACTCACGACCCCAGGCT